>JBBRHU010000004.1:0-33668 GCA_038222255.1 Fimbriimonadales bacterium
TGTTGTGGACCTACGTCTATTTGCCGAAGACCGGGCTGATCAATACCGTGCTTGGCGCGCTCCATTTGGAAAGTTCAACCGACTTCCTCAAAAATGAAGCTACTGCGATGTGGGCTCTCGTCTTCATGTCGATCTGGACAGGGCTAGGGCCGAGGATGGTGCTCTATCTCGCAGGACTGATCGCCATTCCAACCTCGCTTTACGAAGCGGCAGCTCTTGACGGCGCGACTGGCTCTAAGCAGTTCTGGAGAATCACCTTGCCGATGCTTCTCCCCACCACCTTCTTCGTGTTGGTGACGTCAACAATCGGCGCGCTTCAGGTCTTCACGCCGGTCTACATCATGACCCAGGGCGGACCGAATGAGAGCACCGACGTCGTGGGCTACCACATCTATTCGGAAGCGTGGATGAAGTTCCTGATCGGAATTGCGAGCGCGAAGTCAGTGATCCTGCTTCTTGTCATCATGGTCATCAGCTTTGCTCAAGTCAAGCTGATGAAGACTCGACTTTCGGAGTATTCGGCAGGAGCCTAGGATGAAGAAATTGCTTAGCATGTTCGTCCTGATCGCGCTGGCACTGTTCATGGTCGCTCCATTTTTGTGGATGTTTCTTGTGTCCCTCCACCCGCCGAAATCTCCGATTCCCGAGCTGAGTGAAATCATTCCCAAGGCACCAACCTGGTCGAACTATCACTTGGTGCTGCTTGATCAGCCCAGTTTGCCCGTGTTCAGGTTCATCTTAAACTCGGTGTTCGTGACATTGGCGGTCGTGGTCGGTCAGCTGTTCGTCGCTTCGATGGCGGCGTACGGGTTTGCACGGCTTGAGATTCGGCGAAAGGAATTTCTGTTCAGCTTGTTCCTCATCTCAATGATGTTCGCCGGACCAGTCACCCAGCTCCCGGTCTATCTGTTCGTCAAATCGGTCGGCTGGCTAGACACTTACTGGGCACTTATTGTTCCCGGGCTTAGCTCGTCGTTTTCCATCTTTCTGATGCGACAGGCCTTCATGGCACTGCCGATTGAACTGGATGAAGCGGCTCGACTGGACGGTGCATCAGAATGGCGCATCTATTCGCGAGTAGGCCTCCCACTTGTTCGTGCTTCCCTCGCAACATGCGGTGCGTTCACGTTCTTTGCCGTCTGGACAGACTTCTTTTGGCCCTTGCTCGCAACATCCAGAACCGAAATGCGAACTCTGGAAGTCGGTCTCTCCGTCTTCAAATCGAGCTATGGAAGTAACAACTGGCCGTTGCAGATGACGGCCGCAGTCATCGTGATGATTCCAGTGCTGCTTGTGTTTTTGTTCACCCAACGTTTCTTTACCAAGGGAGTCACTCTCGGAAGCGTGCGGTAAACTGTAACCATCGCAGATCTTGTTGCGTCTAGCTACTATTAACCGGTTGTCACTATGAAGAACCAAAACGACCTTATCGTCCTGATCGTCACATTTGTGCTTGCCCTTGGCATTACACTCACGGCGTTCTTCATGAAGCGAGAACCGTCTTCGCCCGCGGCTCCGCCACAGGTAATTACGTCCGAACCCGCGCTTCCTGTCGTTGCCGTAACCATGGCAAATGCACTCCCAGGCGCTTCAAGCCAAAATGGCGGCGGTTCGGGTAGCGGTGCTGGCCCGATGGGCGGCCCGGGCGGCGGACAGCGAGATGCTGGCGGACGACCAAGCGGCAAGGGTAGCCTGCAGGTTGGCGGTATCGGCGGCGGCCCACCCAGCTCTGGCGGCATGACCCCAGGCGGCGCCGACGGCTCAAGCATGTCGAAGTAAGCCTTTAGCTTTATTGAATTCCTGATCACCTCACTTCTCAAACTGGGAGTGGGGTTTTCGTAGTACACTCCTCCTTCGCACAACGGAGCTTCTCAAATGCCTGCGCCTGTCGTCTTGAATGTCGGATTTTACAATTATGTAATGACCGAAAAGATTGTCGCTCTCGTGAGCAGTGAGTCTGCACCAATGCGACGCTTGATTCAGTCCCTTCGCAAAGACGGCGCGATTATTGACGCGACGCAAGGACGACGGACAAAGTCTGTGATCTTTACGACCGACAAGGTTGTCGTTCTATCAGCGATCTCCCAAGAGACTTTGGCCAAGCGATTAACTTCCGGTGAGATCGTTGGGGATGAAGAATAACAAGGCGCAAGGATTCCTAAACCGAATCAGCCACAAGTTCGGTCGTGATATCGGCATTGACCTCGGCACGGCAAACACGCTCGTCCACGTTGGCGGACGAGGCATCGTGCTTCGCGAACCGAGCGTCGTAGCGATCAACAAAGACACTGGCGAAGTGATGACCGTTGGGGCGGAAGCAAAGCGAATGCTTGGCCGCACTCCGGGACACATCGTCGCCACGAGACCCCTTCGCGATGGCGTCATCGCAGACTTCGAGCAGACCGAAAAGATGCTCGAGTACTTCATCAAAAAGGCCACCAACCGTGGTTTCTTTCTGCGACGCACTGTCGTTGTCGGAATCCCGAGCGGAGTCACCGAGGTTGAGCGTCGTGCAGTTATCCAAGCTGCCCGCAAGGCAGGGGCTACTCAGGCCTACGTCATCGAGGAACCGATGGCAGCAGCATTTGGTGCCGGCCTGCCCGTCGACGAGCCAAGCGGATCGATGATCGTCGATATTGGGGGTGGAACGACGGAAGTCGCCGTCATCTCACTCGGAGGCATCGTTCATTCTCGATCCATCCGAATTGCGGGCGACGAACTTGACGAGGCAATCACTGCCTACGTTCGACGAGCGTACAACTTGTACATCGGAGACCGAAGTGCAGAACAGGCCAAGATCGAAATCGGTAGCGCGTACCCGATGGACGAGGAGCTTCACATGATCGTGAAGGGCCGAGACCTGGTTACGGGGCTTCCGAGAAGCGCGAGCATTTCGAGCGAAGAAGTGCGGCTTGCGATTCAAGAACCGCTCAACGCGATTGTCGAGGCGATCAAGTTGACGCTTGAGGCGACTCCTCCGGAACTTGCCGCCGACGCCATGGACCGTGGAATTGTGCTGGCCGGTGGCGGAGCACTTCTGCGAGGGCTAGATAAGTTGATCGCCGAAGAGACTCACATGCCCGTCCACATCGCGAAGGATCCCCTGAGCTGTGTCGCGCTGGGCACTGGCATCGTCGTGGAGGAGATGCACGAAAATCCCCTCATCCGAAAGATGTTGGAGAAAGCATCACGTCCCTAAGGTCTTTTCGCCTCGAAAATGACCGCGCTCCAGTCTGGTTCGTTGGACTCGCCATCGTCTGCATTGCTATGGGGCAGTGGCAGAATAGCCAACGAAATGCCGGGCGAGTAGACCCCGTCACAAACGTGACGAGGTCTCTCGTTTCACCTCTTGCAAATGGATTCAGTGCGCTGAATTTTCGTGCAGCTGACCTTTACAGCGGCTTCGTTCGTGCGCCGGCACTCACCGAAGAGAATCGTCGACTCAAAGATCTCGCTCAGAGCGCCGAGTTCTACACAGAGCAGGTTGACCGATTAAACCGCCAGATTAACGAACTCCGGCTCCTCACTCAGCTCGGCCCCCTTCCTGGCCGCGAACGGCTTGCGACCGACATCATCGGCTACTTCCCCCGAGAGAATCGAATCACACTCAGCATCGGTGAGCGGTCAGGAGTGAAGAAAGGCATGCCCGTCGAATCTGGTCGAGGCTTGGTCGGCATCATCGAGACTGTAGAAGCGAATCGATGCCAAGCGCTTTTGATTACGAGCCGGGGCCTCACGGTCGGCGGAATGGTCCTCAACCGAAACCCAGCTCAAGTTGGATTCATCCGAGGTCAGGACGGCATGAGCGTAGTGCTCTCACTCCAAGATCCAAAATCGCCCGTTGAAGTTGGCGACACCGTCATCACATCTGGGTTCGGAGATTTGATCCCGAGAGGGGTCATTGTTGGAAAGGTCGTTCAGGTCATCCCGAGCGAGGAGTTCGGAACCGTCCGTGCCATTGTCGATCCTGTCGTCAACCTCGGCGCCCTAAAAGAGGTGTTCATTCTCAAATGAACGCCTCTTCTAGCAAGTTTCTCGCCGCGACCATCCTCATCTATGTCTGCGCCGCGATCACACAGTCGATCGGCACAGCAGTCCAATCTCTGTTCGTGCCCGACTTCATGTTGATCGCAACTTGCTGCCTCGGGATGTTCTTGAGCAGAACGGGGAGCATGGCGGCGGGAGCGACTTGCGGCATCCTTGAGGGCGCGATGATCGGCGCGAACCTAACGTGGTATGGCTTAACTCGACTGCTAGCAGGGTGGCTCGTGACGATCTTCAAATCGATGGAAATGGAGTCGAATGCTCTGATTGCTGGGGTGATCACGGCCATCGTTAGCTTCATTAGCCAACTCCTCTTGCTCTTCGTGGCCCCTTCGGCGGCAATTGGGGTGTCGTTCTTGGCTACAATTGGTACAGCGCTGGTCAACGGAGTCCTCGCTGCGCCTCTCTTTGCCTTGCTGAAGCGCCTACTGGACCCCGTAAACCGGTAGGAAAATTTGGAGACGGAATGAGCGAACACGTCGATGTCTTGCAGATGGCGAGGGACCAGTTAAAGGTCGCCGCCAAGTATCTTGATTTGGACCAGGGCCTCCACCAGGTTCTGGCCCACCCTATCAAGCAGCTTGTTGTCCACTTCCCAGTCGTTCTTGATAATGGAGCGGTTGAGGTTTTTGAGGGCTATCGAGTTCAACACAACGCGAGCCGAGGCCCCACAAAGGGTGGCATCCGGTTCCACCCCATGGTCGACCTAGATGAGACGACCGCACTCGCCATGTGGATGACATGGAAATGCGCAGTCGTCAACATCCCGTTTGGTGGTGCGAAAGGATCGGTCAAGATCGACACCAAGCAGTATTCGAAGCGAGAGCTCGAAAAGGTCACCCGACGCTACACCACCGACATCAACATGTTGCTCGGCGAGCGCAGTGACATTCCTGCGCCGGACATTGGAACCAACGCCCAGATCATGTCTTGGGTGATGGATACGATCTCCATGCAAGTGGGCTACACCGTCCCCGGTGTTGTCACGGGCAAACCTATCGAACTCGGCGGATCCGAAGGTCGTGTCGAAGCAACCGGTCGCGGTGTTGTCGTTGCGATGGGTGAAGCGGCAAGAACAACCAACATGAACCTGAACGGCGCTAAAGTCGTCGTGCAAGGATTTGGTAATGTCGGCGCAACTGCCGCTAAGCTCGCCGAGGAGCATGGCGCGATCATCGTTGGCGTAAGCGACGCTCTCGGCGGAATCTACAACGAAAACGGGCTGCCGATCCACGAGCTTTTCCACCGGTACGCGGGTCGTGAGGGCGGGATTCAAGAGTATGCCGACGCGCAAAAGGTTTCCAATACCGAACTCCTCGAACTTCCCTGCGATGTGTTGGTGCCAGCGGCAATTTCAGCCCAAATCACCAAAGAGAATGCTCACAAGATCAAGGCAAAGCTGATCGTCGAAGGTGCAAACGGACCTTGTACGCCAGATGCTGACCGCATTCTCCAAGACATGGGAGTATTTCTGGTGCCCGACATTCTTGCGAACGCAGGCGGTGTCGTCGTCAGCTACTTCGAATGGGTACAAGACCTTCAGAACTTCTTCTGGGAAGAGGAACAAGTCAACGAGAGACTCTCGAAGATCATGCGACTGGCCTACGCCAACGTCGAGCAAATGATGCGCCTTCACAAGACAGACATGCGGACCGCAGCGCTAATCATCGGCGTCAAACGCGTCGCAGATGCCACAATCAAGCGCGGCATTTTCCCCTGAGATCACCTATGGCAGATACCCCCACACGACCGACACAACTTGGAATCGAGGACCTCATGGCGTGCCTTCCGCACCGCTATCCGATGCTCCTCGTGGATCGAATTTTGGAACTCGATCTTGAGAATGGGCGTTGCGTCGGTCTCAAAAACGTGACAATCAATGAGCCGTTCTTCCAGGGTCACTATCCCGGTAAGCCAATTATGCCCGGGGTCTTGATCATTGAATGTATGGCCCAAATCGGTGCATCGTTGCTGCTGAGCGATCCTTCCACGAGTGGACTGATCCCATTGATCGGAGCGATCGATGATGTGAAGTTCAAACGAATGGTGATCCCTGGCGATCAGCTTCGTGTCGAGGTTCAAATCCTGTGGGTGCGAAAGACGATTGGCCGAATTAAGTGTGTTGCGAGCGTAGACGGCGACGTTGCCGCCACGATGGAGATGACCTTCAAGCTTCTGGAGAATCAATAAGCTCTTGGCAGTCGTCCACTCGTTGTCCTATGTTCATCCCACCGCTAGTCTTGGCGATGGAGTGAAAGTGGGGCCTTTCTGCTTTATCGAAGAAGCAGTTGAGATTGGTGACGACACGATCTTGGATTCTCACGTCACTGTGAAAAAGGGATCCTCAATGGGTTTCGGCAACTTTGTTGGCCAAGGCACCGTCATTGGTGGCGACCCTCAGGATCGCCGGTTCGATGGCTCGGCCACGTACCTCAAGATTGGAAACCGAAACACGTTTCGCGAGTACGTCACCATCCACCGCGCAACCGGTGAAGGCAAGGCGACCATTGTCGGCGACGATAACTTCCTCATGGCTTACTGCCATCTCGGCCACAACGTGACGCTACACAACAACATCACGATCGCGAATGCAACGGGTGTTTCGGGCCACGTCACGATCGAGGACATGGTCACGATCGGCGGTATGACCGGTGTCCACCAGTTCGTTCGGATTGGAAAGTCTTCGATGATCGGTGGTTTTAGCAAGATCACTCGAGACGCTCCGCCATTCATGCTCACGGAGGGCCAAGAGCAAGAAACCCACGACATCAACGCTGTGGGCCTCAGGCGCATCGGCATCACCCAAGAAGCGCGCCTCGCCTTGCACAAGGCCTGCAAGCTGTTGTACAAGTCACAACTCGGCCTTACTCATGCCATTGAGAGCGTGAGACGAGAAGTGTTGATGACGCCCGAAGTTGAATACCTTCTAGAGTTCGAAGAGCGCCGGTTCAAAGGCAAGAACGGCCGCGGCGATCAGCGGTAATCGCTAATCTTCGATCTGCAAGCTCAGCGTCTTCTCGTGGGTATACAACGCAGTGCCCTTGGCAGCGCCCCTGGGCTTGCGCACATACTTCTTGAGCGTATAGTCGACCGAGACGTAGCCAGAGTGCTTGAGCGGCGAATTCATGACCGCAACTCGTGCGGCGAATTGGAGTTGGTCTAACTGGACTCGGTCTGGCTGATTTTCTGTTCGAATCACGACATGAGCCGACGTATTCCCGCGAACGTGGAACCACAGGTCGTTGGGTTTGGCCACGCGGAGGGTGAGATAGTCATTCGCCTCTGCGTTTTCGCCATAGATCACTGTGATCCCACGCGGGCCCAAGAGTTGGCGCACGCGGTGCCCTTCGAATGGCCTCTCCTCCTTTTTGGTCTGCGCGAGATTCGGTGCCTGGAGCCATCGTCGGCGCTTGGCTTCCGCCTCCAAGTCTTCAAGCTCGTCCAGCCGGGCCGCACTTTCGACGCGAACCACCAAAGCAAGAACCTCAACCCGATCAGCCTGCAGACGATCTCGCTGCTGGTTCGCCATGCCAAGTCGGCTCTTCGCCCGCTTGGCCTTGTCAAAGTAGCGCTGGGCGTTTGACTTCGCGTCGAGTTCCGGATCAAGCGGAACGGAGATAGGGTTGCCCTCAAAATCCCAGACTTCAGCAAACTTTCCGCCTGGAGAAATTGAATAGGCGTAAGCGAGGAGCAAGTCGCCATATTTCTGCCACATGCCGGCGTGCAGTCCGGCTTCGATTGCAGCATCGAGATCGGCTAACGCAGCTTCTCGTGCCGAGATCACTCGCCTCAGTTGCGCTAATAACGATATCTGCTTCTGCTCAATTGCGAAGTCACGAACTGCCTCGCGATAATGCAGTTCCAGAGCTCTCGAAATCGATTCCTGTTGCTCTTCAACGTAACCCAGCGGAGCGAGCGAATAGGGATAAACTCCGTAACCCCTAGCCCAGAACGCAGACATCGCGGTGCTTGGTGGCCCGGCGGCGAAAAGCTCTCTATACAGGCTTGACCTTCCCGTCCCCTGACTGGGCGGCAAAACATACGCCGTGCCTGGCATGATCGGACGGACGGACCGTTGGGCGTTGACCCAACGCATCGCACCTACTGCACGTCCTTCGGAATCAAGGAGCGCGACGTTGCTGTGCTGCCCCATTAACTCGACGACTAGCGAAAATGGTCCTTCCTGCCCGTCGAGATCAATTCGAACAATTCGGTCTGTTTCCACCTGCTGAATGGAAACTATTCGTGCTCCGATGATCCTCGATCTGAGCGTGCTGACGAACGAGGAAGGCTGCGGCGCGTTCGAAGGCATGCGCGTGACGAGGTGCATTCGGTAGAACAACGTCTGGGCGCTGAGGAGCAACAGTGCTCGACCAGCTGTGCCGTACAGCTCAAAGTAGGCCTCACGCTCAGTTGGATGCCGGACATCCTGCACCTTCGCCCCAATCCAGGGTTGGAGCTCAGCTACCACCGCCGCCACGACGACGTTATCAAACGGGATCTTTCGCATTCCGACCTAAGCGTGAACGACAGAGTCTTTCACGACTCCAACGTACCACGGCTCATCGGTAACCGGTGTGCCTTCGTGCCAGTCATACAAGAACCCGTCAACAAGCGCTGAGCTGACAAAGTGGTCGGTGAGGCGGTATCGAGGAAGCCAGACCTCACGCAGGACAGGATAGAACTGACTGGGCGCGGGAAGCGAGCAGGCTGGGTAATCGCGTGAGACATCTACAACCACCACTTTGCAAAAGTTGTAATCCCAAAGGTTCCCGCTTAGTCTTGCCATGTTCACAAGCACAAGACGGCTGGGGAGAGGAAAAAGGAGCAAACCACGACGACGATCGTTGGGTTACAGATCCGGGCTTTTTCGTGTTGGGTAACCTTGATCGTGATGAAGCAACGTCTCGTCGCTACCCTCCTTTGCGTGGTTGCGGCTGCCTTGGCGATGCTTAGCTCAAGTCTGTCACCGATCATAAAGGTCGCGACCCAGTGTCCGACTGCGGTGAAACAGACTATTCAAGAGATCGTGTACGAGCCGGCGTCCTCGGGCGAGTACGTTGCCGTGGTTAAGGAACGACCAGTCACACAAGCTGACCAGGAATTCAAAGCCTGCCACTGCGCGGAGAAGAAGAAGGCGGACCAGACTTCCAAGTCAGACGCCTTCACTCAGATTCCACCATTTCTCGCTCCTTCGGTTGCCTCGAGAATCGTTTTCTCGCTGGCCACGATTGATCGCAGCGACCACTTCCACTTGGTACAAAACACCACGCAAGGGAATCACACACCCCTCGTACCACCTCCAAACGCCATCTAATCTCCGCGTTCGTCTTTGCTGGCACAGGCTCCCATTCGCCTGCCCGCCTGCCTGACTCTCGAAACGATTAGATGAAAAAAGCATTCACGCTCATTGAGCTCCTCGTCGTCATCGCGATTATCGCGATCCTCGCCGCTATCCTTTTCCCCGTTTTTGCGCAAGCAAAGCTCGCCGCCAAGAAGACCGTTGATCTGTCGAACATGAAGCAGATCGGCACCGTCTTCATGCTCTACGGCCAAGACGCCGATGACCGATTCCCTCTGACCTCGTTTCCGAGCAAGGGAAACTCTTGGCCACTCCGAGTCCAAGCCTACGTCAAGAGTTGGGACATGTTCAGATCGCCCGGCGATCAGAGTGCGCTCTGGCCACCGGCTGGCACTAAGCCCCCTCAGCCAGACGCCCCGGACTCTGATCCCAGATGGGGATATCGGTGGACCAGCTACTTGCTGAGCGCATATATGTCCGGGGCATACACGGGGCCAGCGGGTGGCTCAGGCGAATTCTCCGTCCAGAGTTCTCTCAACGCACCTGCAAACGTCATCTACGTCGCACTCGCGCGCGATGATGTCGCTCCAAGGGACCACTTCCACGGCTTTTACTGGGGCTCCCCGAGTGAACAAGTCAGTGGATACATGCAGAACCTGACCTGGGACGCTTCAAAGGGTGAGACCAAAGAGATCAAGCTGACCGCATTCAACGAGGGCTCGAACTTCACTTACGTTGATGGCCATGCCAAGTACGGAAAGTGGAGCGGACTCTGGTGGCGAAACATTCCTCAAGGAATTTACGCCGGAAGCTTCGACCCTCGGAACCAGGGCCGAAACAACTGATGATTCTCCTTCGCAAAACAGCGTTTTGCTCGTTTTTCGATGCAGGAGCATCCGTGAAACGAGCATGGATCTTAATCAGTTCGTTCGTGCTCTTCGGCAATGGTTGTTCAAAGCCACCCGACGCCGATATTGCCTTTCGTGAGCAAAAAGAGCATCCGGTCACGGAATCGATGAAAGTCGCCTCCGAGAAGCTTGGGGCCTCCATGGCACCAGATTTCTCTCTGAAAGACACGAGCGGAGTCCAGCATACGCTGGCTTCACTCTCCGACAAGAAGCCGCTCTTGATCTTCTTCATCGAGAAGCAGTGCCCGTGCTGTGTAGGAGCAAAGTACTTCGTCGAGCGAATGCAACAGCTCTACCCCGATTCCCTCAACGTCGTCGGAGTGCTCAACGGCGACGAGAAGATCGGTAAGGCTTGGGAAAAGAAGACTCATCCGATGTTCAAGGTGTTGCTCGACCCCAAGCAAGAAACGATCACAGCCTATAAGGCAGAGCGCGGGGTGTATATCACGCTCGTAGCTCCCGGCGGCAAGATCTCGAAAGCCTATCCGGGCTACTCACTCGAGATGCTCAAAGAGCTCTCCCAACGCATCGCCAAGGTCGCTGGAGTTCCCGCACAAGAATTCCGGTCCGAAGCTGCCCCTACAACCCTCACTTCGGGCTGCCGATTCGAAGAAGCCGAGCCCACAAAGGAATCAAAATGAAATTCACCTCAACCCTACTCATCTCCACTCTCGCCCTCTGCTCTCTTGCACAGACTCCTGAAAAGTGCGACTGCAAGGACATGCCGAAGTTCTCACTCAAGGCAACCGACGGAAAGACCTATACGCCAGAGTCGATGACCAAAGGCGCGACAGTTGTCGTCCTTCTCAAGGCAGGATGCCCACACAATCCGATCTCCGCACCTGAACTCAACAAGCTCAAGAAGCAACTCACCGATAAGGTCATGTTCGTGGCCGTCACGGATCTTGATCCCTCCAAGGTCAAGGCATACGCCAAAGAGCTGAAGCTAGACTTCCCGCTCATCGCCGATCCAGAAAAGAGGCTGATGAAAGGTTTCGGCGGTAGCCACAGCCTGGATATCGCGGTCCTTTGCCCACACGATAAAAAAGTCGCAAAGCTGTTTGATGGTTATGACCAGAAGACCATCGCTGAAATCTTCACGATGCTGCCTTCGCACGGCGGACCGAAGCTCACTCCTCACCTCAGCGCCTTCTCAAAGAAGAAGGTTTCTGGCTGTGGTTTCTAGATCATCTTCACACATATGAAATTACTCAACTCTCTCTCAACTCGGGCAAGCGCGGTCGCCATCGTCTCTGTTGGCGCTGCGACTTCTCAAGCGTGCTCTGTCTGCATTGCTCACGCGATCGGTGCTGGACTCCAGGCGATTGGCTCGCAAACGCTCGCAAAAGGGAAAACAATCATGGGGTTTTCCTACCGCAGGTTCTCAAAATCGAACAGTGGTGAAATGCCTGGGACGATCGAATCGCACAGTCAATCTGAACTTTCGCTTGATGTTCTGCATGGCCTCACCAATCAGTGGATGCTGCGTGCCAGTGTTCCTCAGGTTGGGAAACAGCTCGCAATGACGGGTGCACCGAACACACAGACGAGCGGTCTCGGCGATATCAGCCTTGGCGCGAGTTACCAGATTCCAACCGGACTGAAGGACAAAGTCTTGTTCGCAACGTCATTCGACGTGAAGCTCCCGACCGGTGCCAACAACCTTAAGGACATGCTCGGAGCAAGGCTCGATGAGCACAACCAGGTCGGTACAGGTAGCACTGACTTCACGCTGGGCATCGTTGCAACGATTGCAGACCACGACGACAATCTGTGGTTCGCCGGACTCCGGAACCGGTGGAATGGCGCAAACAAAACGGGCTATCGCTACGGTGAAGCATTCTTCTACAACGTCGGCGTCGCCCACACTTTGAACTCACGATCAAGCGTGGTGCTTGAGTTCAATGGACGCAAAGCGCGTGCAGACCGGACGGACCTCGGCACATTTGATGAGAACAGCGGAGGCCAGCTGACCTATCTGAGTCTTAGTTTCCGGCACTCTCTGGGGCAGAACACGGGTGTGGTTGCGAGCTACCAAATGCCGATCATCAAACGTCTGAACGGGGCTCAATCGGAGAACGGGGTTTTCCTAATCGGCATTTTCCGTCAGTTCTGAGCGAGCAAGGGCAACGACTTTTCGTCTGCCACCCAACCTTCCACATGGGGAAGATTTGGAGTGGACATGATGAGCGTCGTTGCCCACCCGCCTTGGATGGCGGCAATCAGGGCATCGAGTTCGTCTGCCTCGTGATCGCAGTGCACCGTCTCAATAAAGCCTTCGGGAAGTTGCAATTCAATATCGAAGAGCGCGGGCAGTCCAGCAAGAATTTCTGCTCTCGTGTCTGAGTGCGCCTGGCTCGTTCCTTTGTACGACCTTCGACCAACAATCCGCCTTGCAGAGATTGTAATCCCAAAGGTTCCCGCCTAATCTAGCCATCGTCACAAGCTCAAGACCGCTGCGGTAAGGAAAAAGGAGCAATTTTGCCAACATCTTGCGGATCATTGCAGTAAGCTGTATATACAGGGTGTACAGATGTTGGCATTCGATGAAGATCGGGTGCTGAGCACTTATCTCGGAGGAATCAACCATATGCAACGACGCAACGCATTCACACTGATCGAACTGCTGGTCGTAATCGCGATCATCGCGATTCTCGCCGCCATTTTGTTCCCAGTTTTCGCACAGGCAAAGTCTGCTGCTAAGAAGGCTGCGGGCATCGCCCAAGCCAAACAGACAGGAACCGGAATCCTGCTCTATACGACAGATAGTGACGATCAATTCCCTTGTGGTCTGGTGCCAAACCTTTCTGTTGCAACCGTGACCTACCGGACTGGCGACTTCAGCCCACAGAATCCGGCAGGCTGGTGGAACATGGGCGGAACCGCAACCGCGGAGTATCAGTTGGTTTGGAACAATGCGATCTTCCCCTACACCAAGAACTACCAAATGATGGACATGCCGGGCACGAACCAGCAGGCGGCACTCGGTACTCCTGGCGCCCAGCTCGCGACGCCCTATGCAAATAACCTCAGCTACAACGGTTTGTTGCAGTACATGTCAACCACATCAGTGAGTGCGGTCAGCACCCTTCCCCTGCTTTGGCAAGGCTTTGGCAACTACTCGTACAAGGGATCTGCCGTTCTAACCCCTCGCTTGAACTGCAATGCAACTGGGCCTTGTATGTTCAATCCGGGTGGAGTGCCTCAGACTGGTGCAACAGGTAACCCGCAGATCTTTACGTTCAGCTTCACCCCGACGTACTACGTTTACGGGAGTCAGAACATCTATGTGCGAACGGACAGTTCGGCAAAGACGGTCTCGTGGGGCAACGGCAACCAAGCCGCGTTCCCGCTGAGCACCAACTCGATTGTTCCTTATCAGTACATCAACGCTCAGGGGCAAATCCCAACTTCGCCAGGTGCCTTCTACAGAGGCATGGGTGGTCTCCGTGGTGCGAACTACGCTGCAGCCTTCTGCCCTGACAACACATTCTCGAACTAAGCCTATGAAGAAGATCTTTGGATTCATCGTCGTCGCTTCCATCGCCGCAGCTCTCGTGGGCTGTGGAGCAAAGGATGAAGCTCAGGTTAAGGCACCTGCACCTGCACCTGCAGCTGGCGGTGCGCCATCAACGCCTGGTGCTGCAGGAGCTTCGGACGCTAGCAAGTCGGGCGTCGAAGAAGTCAAAGTCGGTCAAGCCGGCACGCGCTAGCGCTACTACCAGCCCTGTCTGATCTAACATGATAGACAGGGCTTGCTTGTGTCAAATCAAGAAGAGCAAAGGCAACGAGTTTTCATCAGCGATCCATCCCTCGACGTGAGGAAGATTTGGTGTGGACAAGATGAGCGTCGTTGCCCACCAGCCTTGGATGGCGGCAATCAGGGCATCGAGTTGGTCTGCCTCGTGATCGCAGTGCACCGTCTCGACAAAGCCTTCGGGAAGCTGCAATTCAATATCGAAAAGCGTGGGCAGTCCAGCAAGAATTTCTGCTCGCGTGTCTGAGTGCGCCTGGCTCGCTCCTTTGTACGACCGCCGCCCAACAATTCGCCTTGCAACAACACCCGCATAGGCTTCAACGGCGATTCGCGAACCTTCACCCCAATACGGAAAAACTCGATCTGCAACCGATCGCAGTTTTGAAATCCCCTCGAACGCCATTCGCGCCATGCTCGGACGACCAAGTTTGATCGCCGAGAATGACCCCACTGCTCGCTCCGTTTGCCTTGATGGTTCCTTTGATCCGTAGGGTTGCACAGTCGCGAAGGCTTGGACAAATGCCAAGAACTCGGGTTTGGTCATCTCCTCAATTCGGTCGGCGACTGACGACCATTCCGTTGGCCAATCAACAGTCTGTAGAAATTTGCGCGGAAGCGAAAATGGAAAGTCGAAGCATCCGATCCATTCGGGCTTTGACCGCAAGTCATGTCGCCAATCATCGTAGCTTGAGAAAAGGCAAATCTCTTCAACCCGAAGCACTCGATCGGCTGCGCTCACCCAGACATTCACGAGTGGCTTACGGCTTGATGGAGCGCTGGTGAAGTCACAGCCGACAAATCTATTCACAGGTGCCCCACGGGTACCCTCAGTTTGACATGACCACCGCCACCGGGCTCGACATTCTCATCGCGGAGAACTTCCAAAGGCTCAAGGGGAAGTCGATTGGTCTCCTTTGCAATCAAGCGTCGGTGAGCCACGATTACGATCACATCCTCGACCTTCTTACGCCGCTCCATCGCGCTGGTGATCTCCGCCTCGCTTCGATCTTTGGGCCACAGCACGGGCTTTTTGGCCACACCCAAGACAACATGATCGAGTGGGAAAGCGAGCCAGACCAGCGTCAAGAAACAGCGGTCCATTCGCTCTACGGCCAAGTTCGGGAGCCAACCGCGGAGATGCTCAAGGGCGTCGAACTCTTCGTTGTCGATATCCAAGATGTTGGTAGCCGCTACTACACATTTGTTTGGACGATGTGCCTTTGCATCAAGGCGTGTACTGCGCTCGGCATCCCGGTGATGGTGCTTGACCGACCGAATCCGATTGGAGGGACGATCCTCGAAGGCACGCTACTTGAACAGGAATACAGCAGCTTTGTCGGTTTGCATGCGGTGCTCACGCGTCATGGGATGACCGCAGCTGAAATCGCCGAATTCGCACGACAGCACTACTATCCATCCACTGTCCTCCAGCCCGTGCTCATGTCAGGCTGGAATCGTAATCTCTACCTCGACCAAACAGATGCACCTTGGGCGATGCCGTCGCCGAACATGCCGACGGTTGACACGGCCGCGATCTACCCCGGTGGCTGTCTGCTCGAAGCGACGAATCTAAGCGAAGGTCGAGGAACCACGAAACCGTTTGAAATTCTCGGTGCACCCTACCTTGACGGATGGAAGTACGCGGCGGCGTTGAACGCTCACCAACTTCCTGGCCTCAAGTTTCGCCCGGTCCAGTTCGAGCCAACGTTCAATAAGTTTGTTGGACAGCTTTGTGAAGGGGTCTGCATTCATGTCACCGATCGTTCGACGGCTGAGCCAACATTGGCGTTCATTGCCGTAATGCAAGAAGCGATTCGCCAGGCAGGCTTTGTAGACGCCAGCCACCTCCCGCTCACTGAAACCTTTGTTGCCCATAGCGCAGAAATGGAACTTGGTGGGTTTGCGTGGAAGCAACCACCCTACGAATATGAGGTGGACAAGCTTCCGATTGACATCTTGTTCGGAAATGACTGGCTCAAGAGGGATGTAGAAAACCTGACTCCACTCGCCTCGATTCGCTCGCGGTTTCAAGATGCCGCCGCAACCTTCGCCCAGCAGCGCAAAGCCGCGCTCCTCTATTCATGATCCTGCAAAATCAGCCACCTCCAGTAGCAGTGAACGCTACTGCTACATATCGGCGGAATAATCACGATTACACCGTGAAGCTCGTAACGGGGAAAGAGCGACCATTGGAAGTCTGGCTCGGCAAACAAAAGATCACGGAAGGGTTGCGAGAAAGTTATCGACCTTGGAAGGTCATGATTGCGGATGTGGATGGAGACGGCATTCCTGAGATCGTGATCGGCGTGTACCGAAAATCAAACTACACTCCAGCCTGGGCTCGTTCGATCTTTGTGATGACCTTCGACGGCAAGGAGCTCATTCGAAAGTGGATGGGGTCCAGCATGGGTCGGCCATTGTTCGACTTCACGTTCGGGCCAGAGAAAACGAAGCGCCTCATAACGATTCAAGAAGCGATCGATGGCCGGCAAGTTCTGAGCTGTTGGGATTGGTCGGGGTTCGGATTCCGCCGAAGAGAACGAGAGCTTTTTGCTAAGTCCATCAAGTTCAATGGCTGGACGGGTTCGACGTTGAACATAACGTTCGACGGGAAGAAAACTAAGCTACCGCTCAGCAAACTCCCGTGAGCGTTTAAACACCTGTTGGAGGAATTGTCCCGTATAGCTCTCAACGACCGTGGCGACCTCTTCTGGAGTACCCGTCGCAACTACCGAACCACCGGCAGTTCCGCCCTCTGGTCCCATATCGATAAGATAGTCCGCCGTCTTGATCACATCAAGGTTGTGCTCGATTACGAGCACCGTGTTCCCCGCATCGATCAGCTTTTGGAGCACTCCCAACAGTCGACGGACGTCCTCAAAGTGCAAGCCAGTCGTGGGTTCATCGAGGATGTACAACGTCCGCCCGGTCGATCGTTTGCTAAGTTCTGCGGCGAGCTTGATTCGCTGAGCCTCGCCCCCGGACAAAGTCGTCGCGGGCTGCCCCATGCGAATGTAGCCAAGACCAACTTGCTGGAGAGTCTCTAACTTTCGAAAGATCTTGGGAATTGGGCGGAAGAAGTCGACGGCCTCGTCGATTGTCATCTCCAGCACTTCGGCGATGTTTTTTCCCTTGTAACGCACCTCGAGCGTTTCGCGGTTGTACCGCTTGCCTTTACAGATTTCGCAAGGCACGTAAACATCCGGGAGAAAGACCATTTCGATCTTGAGCACGCCATCACCTTTGCACGCCTCACATCGCCCCCCCTTGACGTTAAAACTAAACCGTCCGTTCTTGTACCCGCGCATTTTCGCATCGGCGGTCATCGCGAACAATTCGCGGATCATATCAAACGTGCCGGTGTAGGTTGCGGGGTTGGATCGTGGGGTTCGACCGATTGGAGCTTGATCGATGTCGATCACCTTGTCGATATCGTCAATCCCATCAATCCCATCATGGGGTTCCCAGATCGGGCGCGTGCCGTGGAGTTCGAACATCAAGCGAGGAAACAAGGTGTCCTGGATCAGAGTCGATTTTCCACTCCCGCTCACGCCCGTAATGCAGACGAACAACCCCAAAGGAATCGCCACATCCACGTTCCTGAGGTTATGCCCTCGCGCATTTCGAAGCACCAGCCACCCGTTCGACATGTAGACGAAAGGATACCATAGCTGAGATTTGAGTTTTGTTGAGGTTCTAGAATGGCTGAGTTCCTCTCAATGATCAACTTTCTTTGGCTTACACTAAAATCATGGAGGAGTCGCAACAATTTCGAGTCGCAGTGTGGAGAGAGCGACGCGCCTTCGAAGCGAAGCGGCTTCGGTGGGGGGCCATCCTCCTCAACCTCATTTTCGGGAGTGCCTGCGCATTCTTCATACTCTCAAATAATCGGGGCACTCGCTTAGCGTTGCTCCCGATAGGCTTCTGCACCTATGCCCTGTACTTCAACATTCGAGACAGACTCATTCTGCGGACTTTCCGGAAAGAAAGTCTGACACAGTTTCAAAAAACTGATTCGGACTTAGTGTGTATCGAGGCTACCGCCAGATGCACGCTTGATGGAAAGGCTTACGCATATGACTCTGGCTTGCTCATCATCATTGGGGGCAACTTGCTGTTTGAAGGGATGAACACCGTCTGGTCTGAGGCCCTCTCTCAGGAAAACATGGAGCACGACGGAGCCCATCTGTTCGTGAACTACGGGCGACGCATCATGGCACAATTCGCGATCACGGGAGAAAGCGAAGAAGGAATAACTGCCCTCCGGGCCGGACTGCAACGTTCTCAAGCTACCCAGCCTCCAGTCAGAATGTTGCCACCGCTTTCGACCCGCGACGACGATCTGTTGACAAGCCCCTGGTTCTGGGTGAAATTCGTTCCTGCGATGACAGTGATATTGTTTCTCCTCACCTTTGATTTTTCGGCAACGCTTCTTGGACTTTTTCTGACAATTCTGCTCCCCGCATTCGCGCTCATTCTCCTCTTCAATAGAGAGGCTGACCGAAAACGCCAGCTAACAGCAGACGAGCTCGATCAAAAGCTACAGCAAATCAAAACCGAACTTTTACTCCCCAACTCTCTGACTGTCGAGCCACTTCAGAGCGAGCCGCTTCGAGAGTAGGTCGTTCATGCACTCACAGCGGGGGCTGAGCAGGCACATGGGGCAGCCGTCTTCGCAGTCGCAGCTGTCGAGCAATCTCCAGGCCGCCTCCACCCACTGAGGCAGGATAGAGAAGAGCTTTTCTGCAAGTCCGACGCCCCCAGGGACTCGATCGAAGATTCCAAGTCCTGGCTGGAGCGAACCTGGCATGGTGAGGAACCATGCGGAGCCGAGATCACGTGGGTCACAGCCTGCCCATATTGGCGCGACCGAGGTCAGCGCATGTTCCAGAGAGTGAACAAGCACCAAGGTTTGAGAGGGGTCGTCTTCAACATCAAAATGGGGGAGCCGCCACTCAATGCCGAGCGTGTCGAACTCGTGCGGGGGAAGGTCGACTTCAACCGTATCGAGAATTCGCCCTCCGTCGAGGGCTCGGACGCGGTATCCACGCATCGTATCGGTAATATGCATCCCTGAGAGCACGACCTCACAATCGCCTAGAGTCTGTGTTCGAATCGTAATTCTGGGTTCGATCAGGGACTCGACGACGGGCTGAGTGTAATAGTCAACTTCGGCGGCTACAAGGTGTGCGACCCCCATGTCCAGATCAAGTGAAGTCACTCTGAAGGTCTGGCCGCGATGCAGATAGATTCCGCCTTCGTGGGCGTTGGTGAGCGCACGCCACCATTCCATAGTGCCGATTTCTTGGCCTTCAACCAACAACTGCACCTGCTTGGAGTCGGCACCTCGGATGTTCACCTTTGGCGCTGGAGCCTCGAACGCGGGGTAAATGAACACCCCGTGTTGATAGGCGAGGGTGCCTTCCATGTCCATTTCTTCGGCAAGCTCGAGTGCGGTTTCACCGAACATCGGCATTTCGCTCGGCTTGATCGGTCTCTCGTAAGCCGCGCAGAGAAGATGATGGCGAAGGATCGTCGCGTTTGATGGCTGGAGCGTCACCGATTCGGTTCGTTGTTCGAGGAGCAGGCTGGGGTCACGAAGGAAGAACTGTTCGAGCGGATCCTCGTGGGCGATATAGACAGCGAGCCCGTCCTTCGTTCCTCGGCCAGCGCGGCCGATCTGTTGCCAAAAGCTAGAGATTGAACCGGGATAGCCGTTCAACACGACGGCATCAAGCGAGCCAATATCGACGCCAAGTTCCAGCGCATTTGTCGCAGAGATTCCCTTGAGCTTTCCTTTGAACAGCGCTTCTTCAATCTGTCTGCGCTCCTTGGGGGTATATCCAGCACGATAGCTTTCGAAGTGCTTCGGATCGAGACCAGCCTTCTCTGACTTGTCTCGGACAATCTTGAGAATCAGCTCTGCTCCCACGCGAGATCGTGAAAAGGCGAGTGTTTTTTGGTCTGCTGCCGCAAGGGAAAGCATCACCTCGGCCGCAGCGACGTTCGGACTCAAACGAGTCCCGTTCGGGAGTTCTGGCGGACTGAGAAAGGCGAACGACCGTCGTCCACGAGGTGAGCCGTCTTCATCGATCAGCTCTGCCTTTCGACCCGTGAGGGATTCGAACAGCTCCTCTGGGTTTCCGATCGTTGCCGTGCAGGCGATGATCTGCGGTCGATTCCGATACCACTCGCAAATTCGCAGTAACCGGCGAATGACGTTCCCAACGTGCGAGCCGAACACCCCACGATAAACGTGGGCTTCATCGATTACGATCAAGCGAAGCGACTTGAGAAACTTTGACCATGGTTCGACCGACGGAAGAATTCCAATGTGCAACATGTCAGGATTCGTGACGACCACATTCGCCATTCCCCGAACTTGCGATCGAAGGTGCTTAGGGGTATCTCCATCGTAAGCCCCGACACGCACACCTAGCCCCTTGCCAAGTTCGTTCATCCTAAGCACCTGGTCTTGAGCGAGCGCTTTGGTTGGGAAGAGATACAGTGCTTTTCCTGCGGGTTCGGTCAGCGCCATTTGCAAGGTGGGGAGCTGATAGCACAGTGACTTACCCGAGTTGGTGCCCGTTACTACCAGGAGATCCTTCCCCTGCTGCGAAAGGTCGTATGCCGTCGCTTGGTGCAGATAGAGATCGTTGATCCCTCGACCCTCTAGCGAGTCCGCGAGCTTTGGATGCATTGGACGAGTCACTTTCTTCGTCCGAGCTTCTCGAGGCGGAAGTGTTTCAAACGCCCCAAGAAGAGGACCGAGGAAGGGATCGTCGTGAAAGTCCGAGCTCACGGTGCTCAGCTCATGAAGGAAGCCTGATCCTCTTCTTCCGATGTCGGTTCGGGGAGAAGGTAGTCGGACGTTGTAGCTTCTTCAATAGCTTCGAGCTTCTTACGCTTCGACTGCGTCGCCTTTACGATGTAGACACTGATCATGAAGAGCACACTCAGCGGCACCGCCATCATGAGCATGGTCGCGGGGTCTTGGCTTGGAGTGATGATCATCGCGAGGATGAAAATCGAGGTTGCCGTCTGCCGCCAATACTTGAGCAAAGTCTCTGCGGTCAGCAGGTTGAGAGCCCCAAGGATGTAGACCACGAGAGGTAGCTGGAATGCCAGGCCAAATGCGAACAGCATCTTCAGGATGAAGAAGGTCATCGTGCCTGCTTCCTGATTCACCTGGATGCCGCTGAAGTTCACGACATAGGTCGAGAACCAGACAAGGGCGGTGGGAAGGACGAGCCAAGCAAAGCCGGCGCCCAAGAAAAAGAGGAAAACGCTCCAAGGAGCAATCTTCGTCAACGGTTCACGCTCTGTCTTCTTCAATCCGGGGGCTATGAATCCCCAAAGCTGCATGATGATGAAAGGAAAGGCGATAACGAACCCAAAGAAAAAGGACAACTTGATCTGAAGCAGGAAGGGCTCGGTGATGTTGTGCACCACCTCAATCACCTTCACGCCTTTCGGCATCGTGGCAATCGCCTTTTCAACCACTCGGTTGAAAAAGGCGTAAATTGGGACGAAGAAATACCACCCTAAACCCCAGGTGACTCCCAAAATGAGAGCAACCCGGATGATGCGATCACGCAATTCCTCCAGGTGCTCCACAAGGGAGAGGCGGAATTCATCCGGGTCGTCGATTAGGCTGCGTACAGCGCGTCCGAAAAACGGAATTGCTTAGGCTCCTTCTCGCAAATTACTTCTCAAGTTGCATCGTGATCGAGTACTTCACCCTCACGAAGGCAAGCTGTTGACTCGACGGATCTCCGCCTTGTCGTCCTTGTCCAAAGCCCTGTCCGCCGCCCGGCGTTGGTCCGCCGAAGCCGCCAGGTCCCATCTGGGGACGCCCACCGGGGCCGGACTGGCCGCCAAACGGTGCACCACCTGGTCCGCGAGGTCCGCCGCCAGGAGCCGCGCCCGGTCCTTGCATTCCGCCTGGAGGGCCAGACTGCGCGCCGCCTCGTCCGCCACCGCGTTGTCCGCCGCCGTTACGCTGATTCATCGGAGTTTGACCGCCCTTCACTCGGATGTCCAAAAGGCCATCTGGTGAGGAGAGTCCGCCGCCACCACCCTGTCCGGGAGGTGCGAGACCAGGGCCACCGGCCGAGCCAGCGCCTCCAGCTCCATTACCACCCGATGCGCCGCCGGAACTGGTGCTGCCACCAAAGAGCCCGACCTTGTCACCGGATACATCCATGGAGATGTTCAGTGTTCGCTTCAAAACGACCTTACGGTCTAGGGCGAACCACGTGTTCTCCTCAACGTCAAGCTTCTCGTCCGTCATCTTGGCGCCACTCTTTTTGAGCGCTGCACCTTCGGTCGTGTTGTCACCGACTCGAATCGAGTTACGGAGAACAGCACAGGGATGACCTTGCTCCCATTCAACGCCTACGAATTCGCCGCGTGCGGTCTGCTTCTGGACGATCGTGTTTACTTCGTGCAGCTTCGAGGCATCAAGGCCGGGAAGTTGGAACTCGCCGCGCCAGGTGTCACCAGGGCGTTGTGCTCTCACCGGAAGCGAAGGAAGCGGGAGGCCAACGATCAGGTTGGTTCCGCCGGAGCCGCCACTGTTGCCTTCAATGCCGAAGTACATCGGAACCGAGCCCCAAATCTCCTTTCCAAAACCGGTCAAGCGTTGGTAGACCGGATCGAGCTCATTAACCATGAACTTTCGTGGAGCCGATTGACTTTCAATCGTGGTGATCGTGTAGTCCTTGCCCTTGTCCGGGAGGGGTTGGATTCTGAGTAGTCCGTCGCCATTGTCGTATCGGTTATCAACCGCGTAGAGAACTCGGAACTTCTCGATCGAAACATCTTGCTCATTAGCTCGTCCACCAGCGCGGTTTCCGCCTTGGGTGATCGAAGCGAGTGAGGTCTTGACCTCAACATTGTAGGTGAGCTCCGTTCCTGGTGCGAAACCGTAGCGAAGTAGGAATCCATTGCTCGGCACAGGAATGCTTGCCGAATTCGCGACATAGAGTTCTACGCTCGAACGCTGAGTGATGGAGGTTCGGTTGCCGTTGTCAACGTACTTGACGATCTCAAGTTTGATCGGCTTGCCGGGTTCGCTATCTGGAATTCCTCGGCCTTTGGTGTCGAGAACGTATTCAAGATACTTTTCTCTCTGGGATCGATCCTCGGGAATGAGTGAATCGATGCCACGGGCCTCGACGAACTTGCCGTCAAGGAAGATTCCAACGTAGCCCGTCTCCGGAACACTACCCTTGGGAATCAGAACCCGAACCTTTTCACGAACCTTTGCGCCGTCTTGCGGTCGGACAATGGTAAACGGCGCTTGTGCGCAGACCACACCCGCAAATCCAGCCAATACAATACTTGCAACCGAACGCTTCATTTAGGAGCCTCTTCTTACCTATCCTGACAGACGAAAACGCCCAACCAGGAGTAGAGTTTCAAACGATTATGACGCGCGCTTTTGCGCAGTTGTCACAGCCGTCTTTCTTAGGACGGAAAAAACGCCCGCGTTGTTCATAATAGTATACGAATGTCTGTAATCCTGCCCCTCGAAGATCTGAACCCCGAGCAACGAGAAGCCGTTGAACACCCCGGCGGACCACTATTGATCTTTGCTGGTGCGGGTAGCGGAAAGACTCGAGTGATTACGTTTCGGATCGCCAGACTCATCAAATCTGGGGTCTGGCCAAGTCGCATCCTCGCAGTGACATTCACAAACAAGGCAGCAAGAGAGCTTCGAGAACGAGTCGAGGCACTCGTCGGCGAAGACGCCAAACGGATGTGGATCGGAACGTTCCACTCCATAAGTGCAAGGATCCTGCGATTTGACGGCAAGGCGATTGGGCTCGATTCGAACTTTGTGGTTTACGACGACAGCGACCAACTCTCGCTCATTCGCGAGATTCTCAAGGCGAAGAACATTGATGACAAAAGCATTCAACCGCGCGCGATCCTAAGTGAAATCTCCAGCGCCAAGGAAAAGCTCCAGACCCCAGAACAGTACGCCGAGCGAACGACCGGCTTTTTTGAGCGGATCGCAAGCGAGGTTTACACCGCCTACAACAAAAAGCTGCGAGCTGCGAATGCTCTCGACTTCGACGACATCCTCTATTTCGCGAACCGGCTTTTCGAGCAGCGTCCGGATATCTTGGAGAAGTACCAAGAGCGGTTTCATCACGTGCTCGTCGACGAGTATCAAGACGTCAACTTTGCCCAATACAACCTCGTCCACATGCTCGCGGCAAAGCAGAAGAATATCGTGGTTGTCGGTGACGATGATCAGTCCATTTATGCCTGGCGAGGTGCCGACGTCAGTCTGATCCTCAAGTTTGGTTCGGACTATCCAGACGCCAAAATCGTCAAGCTCGAACGGAACTATCGGTCCACGAAAACGATTCTTGCCGCCGCAAACGAAGTGATTCGAAAGAACCGCTCAAGATCTCACAAAGAGCTGTGGACTGAGAATGCTCAAGGCCCAAAGATCACGATCACGCTTGCCGGAACCGAGCAAGACGAAGGCATGATGGTCGCCGAGAGGATCCAGCAAGATGTGTCGACTGGTCGGCGAAGCTTTTCCGACTTCGCAGTGCTCTACCGCACCAACGCTCAGAGCCGCGTCATGGAAGAGGCGTTCCTCACCTCGAGGATTCCTCACATCTTGGTCGGGGGGCAGAGGTTCTACGAACGAAAGGAGATTAAGGACATGGTCGCCTACCTCCGGCTCGTCCACAATTCGCGGGACGATGTCAGCTTCCGCCGCATCGTGAACGTTCCGACGCGAGGTTTGGGAGCGGTCAGCATGGGTGCGCTCGACAGCCTTGCCGTCGAGAGAGAGTGCTCGATGTTCGACGTCGCCGCCGATCAGGCCTTCCAATCTGGCCTCAGTCGGAAAGGTGGATCCGCCATGCGAGACTTTGTTGGGGCGCTTCGAGACGCGCAAACCATCGCCGAAGAGGGACCCGTCACCCCGATCTTGAGGAACCTCCTCAGCGGCTCAGGGTATGTCGACATGCTGAAAGAGGACCCTTCCTCAGAGGCCCTCAGCCGCCTTGAGAACCTGCAAGAACTCCTTAACGTGACGGCGCAGTACGACGCGACCGCGGACGAAGTGTCGCTCGGTGGTTTCCTGGAAAGCGTTGCGCTGGTATCAGACGTCGATGCGCTCTCGGACTCAGGCAGTGCGGTGACGCTGATGACGCTCCACTCCGCGAAGGGATTGGAATTCCCTGTAGTCTTCCTCACCGGCCTCGAAGAAGGGGTATTCCCACACAGCCGTTCGATGGGGAACGATGCTCAGTTAGAGGAGGAACGGCGCCTTTGCTATGTCGGCATGACACGAGCGAGAGAAGAACTCCACCTTCTCCACGCCCACCGTCGGTCTGTTTTCGGCACGCCGAACTTCAACATGCGGTCACGGTTCCTTGATGACATCCCGGTCGAGCTCACCGATACCATGAACAAGTACGGTTATGCGCCACCTCGGGGAGTGGTCCAACAAGAACGAAGCGGGGCGTACTCAACCTACGAGCCGCGTCGCGCTGAAGCCCCTTCCATCACCGCGGCTAGCAAGCCCGTTGCCTGGGATGCACCCTTTAAGGTCGGCCAAAAAGTGCGCCATCCCAAGTTCGGAACGGGCGTAGTGATCTCGTGCAACCCAATAAAAGATGATGCCGAGGTGACGGTTGCCTTTCCTGGCGTTGTCGGCGTGAAAAAGCTCGTCCAAAAACTCGCCAAGCTCGAAGCGATTTAGTCTTCGAGCTTGGAGGAGTTGATCGCCCAGTCGCCTTCAATAAGGTCTCGGAAGAAGCAAGTTCGGTAGTTCTCGTGGCAGGCGGCCCCAGTTTGTTCGACCTGGATCAACAAGGTATCGACATCGCAGTCCACGGAGATTGACTTGACCTTCTGGACGTGACCGCTGGTTTCACCCTTCACCCAGAACTTGCCTCGGGAACGGCTCCAGTAGGTGCAGAAGCCAGTCTCGACCGTTCGACGAAGAGACTCTTCGTTCATCCACGCCATCATCAGAACCTGCTGATTCTCGTGATCTTGAATGATCGCCGGAATGAGACCGTCGGGGTTGTACTTGAGGCCAGCGAGCGAGTCTACGCTCATTCGTCAACTCGCGAGAAGTAAATGACGGTGACGGTGTCGTTCGGGGTGATGAAATCTCCGTAGATGCGGCTCAATACTTCGATGACATCATCAATCGACTTTAGGTCAGGGCTCTCCCGTTCGATATCTCGCGGCGAGAGTTCGGAGATCTTCTTCACCTCGACGCGGTCGAGAATTGCCGAGTACAACTTCTGACGACGGCTGAACCGAGACCCGACCGTCACCCAGACAATTTGACCGGTGTCGTACTTTTCCCCTTTGTCTCCGAGGCGGATCGTGACCGTCTTGCGGTGGTTTCGCAACACTTCACCATAGATGTCTGAGTAAAAATTGAGCGCGTACATGGAGAGGTTAGGTCCCTATTGTTTGCGACCTTGCTCCAAAAACGCAATCGTCGTTCCAAAATCGGGACGTGGTTTGGGTTTTTTCACTATTATTGGTCTACCTGCTGGTGATCGCCGTGGTCGCTTGGTTTAGCTTACACCCATTCCGAACGCCACTATTCTTCGCACCGGGATCGCTCGGAGCGAGACAAGAAGACCACACCCTTCCGGGAGAGGCTGGCCCGATCCAACTCTGGTGGCTCGTTCCTGCCAAACCCCCGAAGCTCGTCTTCGTGATGACTCACGGCTACATGATGAATCGGAGTGAGCTCGCTGCCGAAGGATATCGCCTATGGCAAGAGGGCTGTGCAATTGCCCTCATGGAGTGCCGAGCCCACGGGCGAAGCGGCGGTAAGGTCTCCACGCTCGGTTGGGAGGAGCGGAAGGATATCGCTGTAGTCGCCAGGTGGGCGAGAGAACAGTATCCAGACGCGAAACTGATCTTGATGGGGAGTTCGATGGGTGCTGCCGCCTCAGCGATGGCGCTCGGAGATGATCCGACTCTTGACGATGGACTCGTGCTGGATTCTGCCTACGGCAAGTTGACCGAGGCCGTCTCAGGGTGGTGGAGGTTTCTCGGAGGTAAAGGCCTCGCTTTGGCGTTCTCGCCTCTCTTGTTTGTTGCGGCGCCCTTCCTCGGATTCAATCCCTGGAAAGTGGATGTTGCGGATGCTCTGGCAAAGCTCCCGCACGTTCCAATATTGTTCTTCCACGGAAAGAGCGACACGCTCGCTTTGCCCGCAGAGGCAGAACGAAATGTAGCCGCACACCGGGGTGAACATCAAATTGAGTGGTTTGAAAGGTGTGGGCATAGCGAAGGCAGATGGCTCCACCCAGAAAGATATTGGGAAACCCTGAATGGTTTTCTGCGGAAGCACGACTTCTTGGGCTAGTTCAGACGTATGAATTTGGTGCCGGTAGACTATCCGGTGTTGTCTTATGCGCCCAGTGCTGTTCGAAATTCCTAAGATTGGCCCCCTCGGTCCGATTCCGATTCACAGCTTCGGTGTGATGGTCTTGCTCGCCTTAGTGGTGGGAGTGCTCATCGCCAGAAAGCGTTGCTCACGTTACGGCATCACGTTCGATCAGATTAGCGATCTCGCTTTTTGGACAATGATTGCGGGCGTGCTTGGCGCGAGGGTGCTGTTCCTAGTCCAGGACATGGGCTACTACAAGAACCACATGAACGAAGTCTTTTCGTTCAAGTTCCAGGGGATGACAAGCTTTGGCGGTCCGCTCTTCGCAGCCGGAGCGATGTGGCTCTGGGCCCGAAAGCAGAAGCTTCCGACCTCAAGAGTCTTCGACCTCCTCGCCCCCACTTTCATTGCCGGCCACGTGCTTGGAAGATTTGGCTGCTTGCTGAACGGATGTTGCTATGGCGGCGTGTGCCCAACTGGATTTCCTTTTGGAATCCACGTTGACGGCTCACCGCTGCTCCACCAACCCGCGCAGGTCTACGACGCAGCAATGAATTTGGTTGTCCTGTTTGTCCTACTCTGGCGAGAGAAGTCTGGGCTTTCCCCTTGGCGGCTCACCGGAATGACGCTCGTGCTTCACGGCCTGACTCGTTTCATTTACGAGTTCTGGCGGGCTGGCTCTGTCGAGCAAGTCCGAACTGGAGAAGCTTCCTCAACATACTGGGGCAGCCTCCCGATCACCCAAGCCCAGGGCTTCGCAATCGCCGTAATGGTGCTCGGCGCAGTGGTGGGGCGGCAAAGCAGGAGAGCCTTTGCCCAAAATGCGGGAACCCCAGCGACATCTGAGTAATAATAAAGCCATGTCAGTTGGTTCAGGGCTTGAATTCAAGGAGCTTCCGCTGGTAACAGTCGATCTTCGAATTCTATTCCAGGAGTTTCAGTCAAGTTTCGGAATGGCAGGTGCTTCAAGGATCGAGAGGTGGGCGCGCACTCACAACTACGCCTTTGTAGTGAGGAATGTGCGGGAACACTTAGAGAACTCTGCACCTTTAAGTAATGAGCAGCTCCCTTTCGGCGGCATCCTGCTCGAAGACCCCGCAGCGGCAATTGTCGCGATAGTTCAACATGACCATATTAGGGTCTCATGGTTCCTCGGTGCGGGTGACAAACCTGCGTCTTACCCTCGGTATAGCTCGCTCAGAGAACTGCTAAGGTCTCTAATGGACGAATTCATCGGTGAGAATCAGAGTCCTCCGAACGTGTCTATTGCCAATATCTGCTACAGCAATTTTCTCTCCGGCCAGTCGTTTCGTGAAGATCTTTTGAGCATCTTCACGCCAGGGTTCTTTCCGCCATCGTTCAATAATGCGAGTGAAGTCCACCAACAGCTGTCTCGCTGGAGGGAATCCACAGGGCTGGATCGGAGCATCAATCTCCAACAAGCTGATTTGACCAAGGGACCGACCCTCGACAGCGCTCGTGGCTACCTCCTGAAGACGGTGTCAGGGATTGTTCTGAGCAGAGGGGATAGCTGGGAGCAGGCAATTGACAGGTGTCACGACGATGCACAGTCGTTCTTCCTTGAATTAGTTTCTGATGAAGCGAAGCTTAAGTGGGGTTATAGCAAGTGAGGGAGCCAATCACTCAGCCAGGGGTCAACAGGCCGCCCGCGGAAAACGCGACGGGAACTGCCGGTTCAGTGAACTCATGGGCCTGGGTTGGTGACACTTATCCACCAGCTGTAGTTCAAGTCCTCAGACAAGTAGCAGCCGAAGGATGGGAGTTACCGAACCCTAATGTAGTCGTGCTAGATAATAAGTCTACATTGATCTCTTGGGATCAGGGCCAGCATCATCTTGAGGTAGAAATTACTGCCGATGACGATGTGGAATGGTTTTATCGAGATAGGACGTATGCTCTTGGCGGTTTTCAAGAAGCTCAAGGAAGCCTGGATGAACTTGTTCCACGTGGAGCCAAATCTCTCCTCGGAAAATTCGCCACCGATCGCTCCGATCGAATCAGGCAAACCTCTTTCCCCAACGGACCGAGTGTTCAGATTCGGCCGGGGCGAACTGGATTTTCCGGTGGTGACGTTATCTACCGACGACAGGAAGTCGCGTATACCCCGGCTGTCCGTATGGCTGCAGTCTGAGACGACGCCAGAGCAAGGACTCGCGCTTATGGGGCCCCAAAATACATATGAGTGGTATGTCATCTTTGAAGTCCAAGCTATCAACAAGGTGAAAGAGGAGTTAGATGGCCAAATCTACAGGCTGACGACAGTCTATGATCTGCTTCCGGAACCCAAATGGTTAGAGCCGGGTGGACTAGGCCATGCGGGAATTGAGGGCCTAGAGGGTCCTCCAAAGGTTGTTCGCAAAGCCCTTCGCTCCAGGTTGCTTGACCTAGCTAGCACGTGCCCGCGTTATACGCTGTGAACCCGTCTGTACGGGCACACCTTCATTTGGGGTATCCTAAAGTTTCCATTTTTTGAGGCCAGACGAGAATGCGTGTAAAGAACAAAGAAATTCGACGACGACGCCAACGCAAAGAGCAAATCATTAAGGCGTCTATTAAAACTTTGAAGGCAGCGGCGGCTACCGACAAGAAGTCCGGAGCTCCTAAGAAGGCTGCGGTTGCCAAGAAGGCGGCCCCCAAGCCCGCAGTGAAGGCAGCGAAGAAAGAAGAAGCCACGGCTGAATAAGTCGTAGATTCATCTACGAAGAGGGGACAACCACAAGGTTGCCCCCCTTTTTTTGTTTAGAGCAACTCGTAGCGAGTGTTTCGACGCTTGGCGTCGTACCCAGCAGCCTCGATAAGTCGCTCGAATTCCTCAGCACTCAGAATGAACTTATTGCCCGCTGCGGAAACAACGTTCTCTTCGATCATCACCGAGCCAAAGTCGTTCGCCCCGTACCCTAGAGCAAGTTGGGCAATCTTTGGACCCTGGGTCAGGATCGAAACCTGCAAGTTTTCGAAGTTATCTAGGAAGATTCGGGAGACAGCAAGCGTTCGGAGGTAGTCAAACCCTGAAGCCTTGTGCGGGATTTGGAGCTGGGTTTCTTCGGGCTGGAAACTCCACGTGATGAATGCTCGGAAGGGATTGCATTCGTCTTGGAGGTCTCGAATCCGGCCAAGGTGCTCCACGCGGTCGGCAAGCGTTTCTACGTGGCCGAACATCATCGATGCAGTTGATCGGATACCAAGATCGGCTGCCGTGCGCATGCACTCCAGCCACTCGTCAGTGGTGTCCTTATAAGGCGCGATGATTTTTCGCACGCGGTCAACAAGAATTTCGCCACCCGCGCCCGGGATCGAATGGAGTCCAGCCGCCTTCAATCGGATTAGGGTGTCGCGGACGCTCAATCGCGAAATGTGAGCGATGTAAATGATCTCGGCTGGTGACAAGGCGTGAAGGATTACTTCTGGAAACGCCTCTTTGACTTTGGCAAAAATCCCTTCGTAGTAGTCAATCTTCAGCTTCGGATTGAGCCCGCCCTGAAAAAGAATCTCAACTCCGCCCTTCTCGACGGTGTCGCGCACCTTGTCAAGAATCGCCTCGTCGCTATGCAGGTAGCCCTCTTCGTTCCCCGGCACCCGGTAGAAGGCGCAAAATTTGCATCGAACCCAACACACGTTTGTGTAGTTCAGAATCCGGCCGATGATGTACGTGACCGTCTTGTTCGGCACTTTGCGTTGCCGCTGAAGATTAGCCAGGGCCGCGAGGTCAAGCAAGTTTGGGTGGTTGAAGAGCGCGAGAGCGTCTTCTTTAGAAATCCGCTCCCCCTTCACGACCTTATCAGCGACGGAATCAAACGAGACAAGATCAGCAGGAGAGGGGGCGACGGTCGCCATACTTCTATTCTACACCCCGGCGATTTTGAAGTTTCACTCGGAACTGAAAGTTGGGACTCGCTACCAAATTTCGCCTCCCCTCCCGGTCCGACCGCTCTGAGAGAAACCATTAACTGCAAAGTGGCGATCGGCAATTCTATCTCATCCATTCATAGGCTAAGATATATTGAAACAAGGTATCCAATGTGGCTCCTAGCACCAGTACTTCTTAGTTATTTCGGCTTCATGCCGGTTCAGTTCTGTGCAACCAACTACAATTTGGCTGAATCCAGACAGGACGTGCCCATAGCTTATGCACGGGTCAATATTCCGTTAGGGACGATTCTTGAAGAGCTCGCTTCGAGAACGGGGTTAAAGGTGCAAGTTTCGAAAGCAATCAAAACCCGAAAGGCAACAGTGCTGTGTTCAGATAAGACGCCCGCTGAGATTGTTAAAGCGCTGGAGGAAACGTTCGCCCTGACGAGCACTGTGAGCGGAGGGACCATTAGCTTTGACCTGGGCGTAAAAGCTCGGAAGGCAGAAGCTGAACATCTCAGACTCAGACATAGTCGCGTAACAGCGAGCCTTGTCGCTTGGGCAAAGCGGATGAGTGAACTCGGAATTGCGGACGCCCAGACCCTGGCTAGCAAAGGAGGGGAGGCCTATGTGCGACTTCAAAGCCGTCAAGGGCTGAGCCCGGCTGAACGGAAAGAAATACGAAGATTCCTTGAGGACATCTCCTCCCTGAGTTCGCTCGCAATCAGCGAAGTCTTGTTTCAGAGCTCTGAGTTGCGTGAAGCTCTCTACGCAGGCAAGACTCTGGTCTTTTCAACCGAAGAGGAACCGGAGACTATCCGCATTCAGAAGCAGCTGATTCCTTCACTAGGCAATGGCACTACGAGATTTCCACCAAAGTGGGGACGCGCTCGGTGCTGGCTAGATATCCAAGGGGGGAAGCTACGTATTCAATCTCTACACGCCTACGACATGCAGACGAAGGTCGGTTCATACGACACCTCGATTGACCTCATATCCGGTTCCGAGGCGACTGGGCCTTTATACGACTTCTTGGCTGGTTGGGGAGTTGCGGAGCCATTTGCGGCCCTTCCACCTGTCGCCTTGCAGAAAGGCAAGCGACTAGTATCACGCCCCTATCGTCAAAGCCTAGCTTCACTCGGTGATATTCTTGAGTACTTTCACCGCGGCTCTGGCTTCAACTTCGTTGCAGACGGATACCGCGTCGGAATCGCCTCACCCACACCCCTGCCCATATCTGATCTCCGGCAGTATCTGGATTCGATGCGTCGGGAGGCGGGATCCAATAAGGCGGTGGACGGAATCGCATACGCCAAACTTTGGAAGAACAATTGGTGTCTGATTCGGACGGGAACATTTCTGGAGCGGCACGAGACAGAACTCGACGAGAAGCTAGTTTCCGACCTCGAACAAGCTGTTATCGGCAGCCCGCCAATTCGGCTGGATACATTTACGAAGTTCGCCCAAGCCTCTGAAGGCGGGACCCACCCATTTTTGGATCCGAGCAGGGAGAGCACCACTAGATTTGCGACGAAGTTTGTTCGAGATTTGGGACGGGGTCTTGCCCTGTGGGGGACATTCAACGACGCTCAGAAGCGAAAATGCGCAGGCCGGGGAGTTCCGTTCCGAGAACTCACAAACCGGCAGCGAATCCTTTTTGAGGAGTTTTTGCAGGACCAGCTTTGGTCTGGTGGTTTCGATTTGATCACAACTGAAGCGTTGATTCAACACACTCAACTCACCGACTCCTTCGCTTTTTCAATTGAAATTGATGATATGAAGCCGCCGTTTGGTGATCCTAACGGTGGAAAGGATGCAGATCCTGAATGGGCTTCCCCCTTCGAAATCGGGCAGCGGTATTGCTTCTGCGTAAAGTCTGGTGAAAACACTATCTCAAGGCGAATGGGGTGGATAGACCAGAAGAAGGCGCCCTGATGAAGGTCGTCACCGCGCCTCAGCACGACCCGCCCGAAATCTGTCATACTTGCATTTGGTCGGAACACCTCGTTCCTCCAATCCAAGACCATGAGTGAAGAACTAAACCCGCAGGTCGCGCCCTCTGGCGTAGCTATCCCCCGTGCGGACAAGGACGGTGCCGATGGCACTGGCCGAGCAAAGGGAAAGCGACGTCGTAAGGTCAGCTACCTCACACGAAACAAGATCGAGAGCGTCGATTACAAGGATATTGCGATCCTTCGACAGTTTGTCAACGATCGATACAAGATTCTCCCAGCTCGACAGACCGGGAACACGGCGAAGCAACAGCGCATGGTCGCAGAGGCTATCAACCGAGCCCGCGAAATGGCACTGATGCCGTTCCTCGCACAAGAGACCGGCGCAGACAAGAAGGAAACTCTTGGCCCGCGACGACCTCGACGTGAAGAGCGAAAC
>JBBRHU010000005.1:0-24481 GCA_038222255.1 Fimbriimonadales bacterium
CAGCAGCAATCACTGTCGTCCAGTTCGTGCCATCCTTGCTGACCTCTAATCGATATTGTTTGACCGGTGTGCCCTCTCCATTCGGAGACTTCGCGACGTATCGCAGCATGCTCACTTCTTGAAGTCCACCCATATCCACAACGAGCAGATTGGAAAACCCCTGAGCTACGGTCTGTGGATTTCCGTCTATCGCGTACGACGGAGGAGTAGACCGTCTAATCCCGCTTTGACCCCAACTCGCGACACTCCAGCGGACCTGTTTGCTACCCCAAGGGAAGATCGCGTCAGCAAGGGCCATGCCGGCATCTTGAGCAAACGTCGCGCCGATCACTCGCGGAAGCTCGATCCAGTCAGCTCCGATCTCACGCGCGGTCTGGCGCAAAAGGGGATTTAGCTCTTGCTCAATACGATCGTTAGTCTTCTTAGGCGCAGCTGCCCGGGTCGGTATCCCGGCCATCATCAGGTGCGGGATCTTGAACTGTCGCTGGACAAAGCTGATCGCCGTCTTCATTTTCGGAACGAAAGTGTCTCTCAGGCCGTCCCAGTCGTTCGACGCAACTGACTTCGCTCCCAAGTTAAAGATCACGGCGGTTGGGTTGAGAACCCCGAGCCCACTTGCGTCAGTCTCGTAGGCATCCATGACGACGAACTTCACTTCCTTTCCGATGAGCCGATTGACCTCAGCCACAAGTTGCGAATCTTTACGAGTGACTTCAGGGTCATCGCTGAGGATCACGACATTGGGGATCGCGACATTGGCTAGCGCGACACTGGGTAGCGCCAGGAGGAGGGGAAGCAAAGTGATCATTTCGGCGCTCCGGCAATCGGTGTCATTTCCCAGGTTCGAGACTCAAACGGTTGAAGGATAACGACCTTAGGAATCTTCGAATCAAAAAACTCCGCGGGTCGAGCGGAATCCTCTGGCCACGGCGAGACCGATTTGTAGGTGGCGCGATAGCCCATGGGAAGTTCGAACACTGAGGCAAGCGAGAGGCTAAACGCGGTCGGAATGGGATTCGGATTGCGAAGCGTCAGGATCGCCTTCTTCGGGGTCCACGCTGCATAACCGTAGACCTCACCGCTCCCTGGCCTGCCTCCAACAAAGTGAGAGTCTTTCAAGGTGTCTGCGTTCGCACGAGCCCATCGAGCTGCCTTCGCGACTTGATCCAACACTTCTGGTGGAGTGCCCAGGGCGTCGAGACTAATGAGTCCATGTCGAGCCCCAGAGGTGAAGTAGGCTCTCGCCAGTATGACTTCTGACGCCAGCAGTAGCGTTGTCGCTTCGCCAAGCGGCTTCGCCGAGAAATCGGACCAGCAGTTACGGATGGGCTCAACTCCTCGGGTCTGACGAAACACGTTGTCATCTCTACCGATGACCGCTCGAAGGAAGAAATTCGTTTGGAGATCCAGATTAGGCTCACTGATCGAAGATTCTGACCCGCGCGATCGAAGTGGCGGCCCGCCGAAGAACGACATGTCCGGCACTTTTGAAATCAGAGCTGTCATCAAATTGCTCTCATCATCAACATTCCGAAGCGGTTGATCAAGTCCACAGCCAAATTCGGCCGGCGAGAGCTGGAAGAACGCTTTGATCTGGTTCGCCTCGACGACCTTCGGCAGGAGGTCGATCATTCTGCGCTGGAATGCGGTGCGCTCGGGCGAGGATCTATTCCACCGACGCACTTCGCCGCCGGGGTTGGAGAGTCCGTATCCAAAGACATCACTCACCAGACCCAACTTCGCACCGAATCGCAACGAAGCCTGGGTGAGGGGCCGCAGATTTTCCGCCTTCCCGCTTCCTGGAGGAGCCTCCCAGTTACTCACGACGAAGTAGTCAATCTTGACGTTTCGAGCCTGAAATTCCGCGCCTATCTTTCGAATGTTCGCAACTGCAGACCCTTCTTTCCCGCCGCTAGCGACGACAAAGTTGATCGTGGGCTGATCACTTCCCTCCCGCTCAAGGTCAACGTAATTTTGAATTGCGCGGCGTCGCTGGCCTTCAGGCACGACACCGATCACGCTGGAATACGTCCTCGACACCGTCGTCTCAAGTAGATTGGCAAGGTCCACGCGTATCTCTACGGTTCCATCGCGAACAATCGGGGGTGCGTGGCAATCCTCATCGCGCAGAAACCACAGCCCGGAAAGGACTGTGAATTCTGAAGGTCTCGCACCGGTCAACACCGCTTTCACCAAGCTCACTCTTGCGACTTCGACCGGCTTCCGCAAAGGACGAAGCGTGACGAACGATCGAAGGTAGTGAGCTTGCTCTGTGACGACCATACTCCAGTCGATCGCCAGTCCAGATGCCGGATCTTCGAAGGATCTTGACACCCGGAATCCGGTTCCACGCTTCGGGGAAAGGGCGATTGGTTCGATCCTGAATTGCGACTTCTTCCCCGTCTCGCTTGACCGTATGATTCGACCAGCTTTTAGCCGAATTTCAAAAAGTTCTGAACCAAGGTTGAGTTGCTTCTTGTTCCATCGATCCTCAATGACCAACATTCCGCGAGCATCCATGCGGGCGGCAATTGCGTTGGATTCAAGCAAGAACTGCTGCTTATCAGCGCTCCCCGACACTCCGGCCATGACGGTCGGGCGCCAGTCAACAATTGCTTGCTGACTGGCGATGGACGAGCAGAGGAGCGCCAGGGAGATCATCGGGGTTAACCCGTGACTTTACCGGTCCACAGGACACCGTTTCGAATGATCGTTTTCACTTCCGAATGGAAGTAGGTTGGATAGGTTTCGTGGCCAGGTCGGAAGTAGAACACTCGGCCGATTCCCTTGCCTTGGCCGACGCCGTTCCCCGGTCCGCTGGTGAAATCGAGATCAACACCATCGCCAACCGTCCATACTGCACCGCACGGGAAGACTTCTCCGCCCTTCGGGAAGAAGCTTTGGAAGATCAGCACTTCGACCGGAGGTGTTCCGAACGGGCCGCCGTACATTTCTTCTGCTTCGAGGGTGAAGTTACTTACACCTTCTGCAATCGGGTGCCAAGGAGCGCAAACCGTGATCTCTTCGGTGTCGTCAGATTCTCTCCAACCGCCCTTAAGGTGTCCTGTGCAGTCGAGCGTCGCTCGGAAAGGCTTGCTGTAGTGGCCCGAGTGCAGGACTACGAGTCCCATGCCGCCGTGGTGAACGCGCTGCTTGATCTTTGCCGCGAGTTCGTCATCCACTTCACCGTGTCGGGCATGGCCCCACCACACGAGAACGTCGGTGTTCTCCAACAGGTCTTCTGAAATCCCCTGATCGGGCTCGTCCAAGTGGGCAATAGTTACTTCGACACCATCCCCCTTGATGGCATCTGCAACGGCGCCGCGAATCCCCGCCGGGTAGTACTCCTCGATATGAGGCTTGTTCTCATCCCATACGGTAACGCGAAGCGGTGAATCGTTAGACATGACTCATTTTGGGACTGTCGGAGGGGTAGATGCAACCACGTTTTTGATGTTTAGATATTGCGAATCATCATTACGAATCCAGACACCGCAAGCAAGCCGCCCACAAACTGCTCAAAGCGTCGTTGGCTGAGCCTATTGGCGAGCCCCTGACCAGTCTGTCCGCCAAGAATCACGAACGGAATTCCGACGAAACCGATGAGCCAACTTTCTTTAAGCATCGCACCATCGACGGTGTTCGCAAGCAGGAGCGTGCCGTTCACCATTGTCCAAAATGCAAGCAATGTCGCTCGAAACAGCTCCTTAGTGCGAATGAGTTGGAAGAGCCCGATCACGATCGGGCCACCGCCCGTGGTGAAAGCGCCTTGGATAATTCCCCCAAATGCAAACAAGAGCGCGGACATGGGTTTCCGTGAGTGCTCGCTAAACTGGAGCGGCTTTCCCCACAAGGGCGGTAGGCCGCCAAGAAACACCACCGCACCCAGGATGAGCAGACTGATTTTTTGAGGAAGGTGGGCAACATAGAGGTAGCCAAACGGCATTCCAAGCCCAGCAAAAAACACCATCCATCCTGCTGTCTGCCACTGGACGGCTCCCCAGTTCTTCACGACAAGCTGCACCGACTGGCACAGGCCGGTGATCAGCAAAATCTGCGCGCAAAGGTGAGCATCGCCCATCATCCATACAAGATAAGGGAGCGCAATTAGGCCTGAGCCATATCCCGAAATGCCACCTAGCAGGGTCGCTAGAAAGATGATTACCCCGAATTCTGCGACGAACGGGACTGTAATGTGAGGCAGGCCCTCAGCCCCCGACCTTCACTCGTTGGGACTCTTCGATGAGTTCCGTCGCCCAATCTCGACAGTCCATCAGCTCGCGGAACAGCTTGAGCTGAGCAAGGCCCCGGATGCGGTTGAGATTTTGGGGATCGTCCTGCGAAAGTTGGAAGTAGTTATCTCCCCGGAGGTAGTCGGTCAAGAACCTAAGCCCAAGCTCGAACGTGATCGTTGCCACCGCGTCCGGCATTCGCTTGATCTCTTCGGGAGGACACGCCTCTGTTGTGGAGAGAAATCCTCTCGTCACCGCCACATAGACCTCACGATCGACAACGACCTTGCTTAGTTCGGCTTCGATTTCTCCTGCGACATTGCAAAGCGACCGAACCATGTCACCCCAGTCGGCGAGCCAGGTGTACGGCATGATCGTATCGAGGTCGACAAGACTTCGGACTCGCCCTGTCCGTTGGCAGAAAAGGAAATTCTCGATCTTTGTGTCGCCGTGAATCGCCGTTCGTCGGATTGCACCGCTTTCGACATCGCGATAGAGGGTCTCTGCATAGTCAATGTTCTCCTCAATCAGCGCGTACCACTCTTCCAACTCGGGATCGTTGAGTCGTGCCTCTCGCTCTGAAGGAGCAAGCACCGACGTGAAAAGTGCTCCCGTGGCGGACCGAAGGTCGGCATCCTCTGGGAGGAATCCCTCTTCCGACCCGCTCCTAATCGCTCGATATTGGGCGATGTAGAGTGGCGTATTTCGATAACCGAGGAGCGCGGTTTCGATGTGATCTGGGTGGAGATCAGAGGTCAAGTCGCTGTTCAATGCGAGTCCCCTTCCCATCTCCTCTGCCACTCGAAGCTGCTCCTCTCGTTCGCCGGTAGCGGCCAAGCTTTTGAAGCTTCGGCAGTGCGGGATCTTTTTCATCAGCCGCCAAAACTCGATACCGTTCTCGCCAGGAATAATCGTCCAATCTCCTTCGATCCGGTTCGGAACGAGCTCGACTGGCTCCCAGTCTGTGATGTGAGTATTTCGATCAAGGTAGTCGCGTTGTGCGGCAACCCATGCGCTGACACTACGGACTACTCGCTCGGGGCGAGTGAAGACGTCGGTGTTCAGGCGCTGAAGGAGAAACTCATTTTCCCAACCACCAGGATGGCGACGCACAAGGAACGCGTCGCGGTTAATGTTCCCTTTTTCGTGGAACCAGGCGATGTCGGCAATGTCGTCAATTTGGAAAGCAGATGCAATTTCAAACAATCGATCAGTGTTCAGCACAATCTGCTCCTTGGCGTCCCGACTTGACGCAGTGGTTAAGTGTACAAGAATCGGACCGAAGTTGACCTTACGGGACAGGAAACTCTATCCCGCCTGAGTCAGAACGCTCGAGCTCTCGTACAATCAAGAGGATGACGGTCGCTCCGATGTGGGTCTCCTTTGCGATCGGTTCTGTGGGCTACCTGGGGCTCGTATGGTGCTTGGCTTTTGGGATCGAAGCGAAGCGAGTGCGCGAAATCCTGTCGTATTTGCTACCCGCAGTGGCGATAGCGACCTGCTTTGCGTGCACTCACCAATGGAATGCGTTCGCGCGGCTTGCGGCGTCGAGTCTCGTGTTGCTTTACGTTTTCAAAGGTGCTGCCCTCCTGCGCCGTCCGCAAAACACGATTCGCAGCATGGATCGGCTCGGCTTACTCGCATTTAGCTTCGCCTGGCCGGGGATCGACTCTAGCCCCTTCGATCTAAGACGGCAGCCCGCCATCGAGGATCAAAAGCGATTCGCTGGAGGCACAACTCGATTTCTCCTCGGCATTGCGGCGTTGCTCCTTGTCTCCTTGTTTTACGATCGACTCCCCTCGGTCGCCGCAGAATGGCTTGGGATCTTGGCCCTGCTGACCGCCTTCCACCTTGGATTCACCGATATGCTCACCGAGGCAATTCATGCCGTCGGGTGGAAGGTGCAGCCGCTGTTTGACGCACCTTACCGATCGCAATCGCTTTCCGAATTTTGGTCCAAACGCTGGAATCGCCCCTTCGTTGAGCTCGACCGCATCTTCTTCTTGCCCTTGCTTACCAAGAAATTTGGAATCCGTATCGCGGTTGTGGGAGTCTTCGTGATCTCGGGATTGCTCCACGAACTTGCGCTCAGCTTTCCCGCGCAGTCAGGTTGGGGTGGACCAGTTCTCTACTTCCTGTTTCAAGGCTTGATGGTCCTCAGCGAGCGAAAGCTATCGATTCGCGGTCCGATTTGGGTCGCCCTGATCGTGCTTGCACCAGTCCCCATTCTGTTTCATAGTGGGTTCAGACAAGAGCTGATTCGCCCCCTCCTCGTGTGGGCTCATGACACTCTCCACTCAGTCGGCATCGAAGGAATGTTCCGCATTCTTGTCCCGCTCCTAGGCTTTGCCCAGTTTTGTGTTCTGTTTGCAAGCTCGCAGGTGCCCAAACAACTTCGCTGGAACGAAGAGTTGCCCCGACTCAGCTCGTTGAATCACAAGCTGATGTGGACCTACGGATCTTTCATCGTCTACACCATCGTGTCTTTTGGGGTGTCAACGCTTCTCTTGCAATCAGACATCCTTGCGGGGACAAGAGCGGGGCTTGTCTTGTCGACAATGACCTTCCTTTTCTGGGGATTGCGCCTGGTGACCGACGCTTTCTACTTCAAGAAATCTGACTGGCCGCAAGGTCCGTTCATGCAGATCGGCCACACGATGTTGAACTGTCTGTTCACGGGCATCTTCCTCGGCTATGGGAGTGTGATCGGCTGGCACCTGCTTGCCCGTTAAGATGGCAAGGAACGCCTAAACTTGGTAGCTTGGCAACACTCTGTAGATCAAACCGTGAATTGCTCTCGATTGACAAGTGTGGCGTATGCTCAACCTGTGCTCCTGCTACTCGCGACTGTCCGTTTGCTCACAAGTGAATTTCCCGCTGTTCTGCCGCCAATCGCAAAGTGCTGTGGAGTTTATGTCGGATCGAGCGGCCAAGAAGCATTGATCTCCAAGCTTGGTTCCGGGAAGGTCACAATGGGTGGACACTCAAACAGTGGACACGATTGGATGTTCGCAAATGGTGAGATCACAGTTCGCACAGACGGGTTTGCGATCAGTCCAAACGGCTACGTCGTCGAAGGACTCGAAGTTGAAACGAGTAGTCCACAAAAGACATCCGGGAAAGATCTCTCCTGGATGGGGACCGTCCAGCTCGGCATGCCTTCCACGCTCGTTCGAACCCTGACGAAGCATCTTCCCCCACCCAAGGTTGTCGAATCGAGTTGGACCTGGACCCAAAGGGGCTATGCCGAGCCACAGCATAAGAACGGAGGGGATCCATACAAACTCTGGACCGCTCGACTCCAGTTCGCAGGAGCAGTCTTGGTCGGCATCTACGTCGACTGCAGCTAGATTTGGAGTCGGTAGCGTCCGCGGACGAGGTTGACCTGTCGAGTCTGCTTCTTTGCCAGGAAGACTCGATCGGCACTACGCTTCAAGGTTCGTCAGCGCCTGGTCGATTTTCGGGCCCTGTCATCACATGTCAGGACTTGCCGCCCGCCGGAGTATTAATAAGGTGCAAGCATGACTCGCTTTTATGTGCATGCGAGAGAGCAGGCAGGTTCGGCATAGCTATTTTTAAGATATTACGCTTCTGAACAGATTAAGACAGTCCCCGCAGCCATAAGCCTAAAGACCTTTTAATTGCTCAGCCGCTGCGGAAATCCTCCCTCTAACACGTCTTCCATTGAGACTCGAAAGCACACTTGAATAACATCGTACTAATCTTTTAACTCTCGCCGCCGTATCGAACCTGTTTTAATTCAGAATTTAGCGACCTTAGACATCGATGAGAATAGCCCTTCCCAGAACCAACATTGAAGTCTTTCCCCTTGGTCTTGGAACCGCAGATTTTGGGACAAAGGTTGAAAGAGAGGGTGCCTTTAGGTTGCTCGATCAGTATGCTGAAGCCGGGGGCAACTTCCTCGATTCCGCTCACTGCTATGGCTTCTGGAGAGTCGGTGGCGCGGGCAATTCAGAACGGGTCATTGGAGACTGGATAAGAAAAACTGGACACAACGCAGTGGTCTGTACCAAGGGCGGGCACCCGACCGCCGGACTTGGCTACATTCGCCAGCCTGACTTTCTCGCTCCGGAATTGCTCGCGGAGGAAATCACGGAGAGCCTTGAGCGGCTAAAGCGGCCCGCAGTTGAGATCTTCTATCTCCACCGAGACGATGGCATCACTCCAGTCGCCGAGATCATTGACTACCTCAACGAAGAGATTGACACCGGTCGTGTTCGCTATCTCGGCGCAAGCAACTGGTCTGTCCGCCGAATTACGGAAGCAAACCAATATGCACAGCTGACCGGGAAGCAGGGTTTCGTCGTCGCCCAATCGCAGTGGAGTCTTGCAGTTCCAAATTGGACGCCCGGAAGTGACCCGGTTAGCCGATATATCGGCGACGAGGACTTGCCCTGGTACTCGGCTTCAGAAATGACACTCGTGCCCTACTCGGCGACCGCGAATGGGTTCTTTTCAAAAGACGGCCAGAGCCCAAGCCACTTCTCATCTCACGCCAACTTCTCCCGCTACGCCCGTGCCCTGGAACTCGCAGAAGGGCTGGGGGCCACCGCGACCCAAGTCGCTCTTGCCTGGCTGAGATCACACCCCTTCCCGGTCGTGCCTCTCTTTTCAACCACAAACATGGTGCACCTCCAAGAAGCCCTCGGTGCGATCACGATCGAACTCAGCCCAGGCGAAGCCCATTATCTACGCAACTGTATCGCGCCCCTCGCCAGCCGTAAAAACGCTTGAGCGCTATCCGTGCCTCTTCTCGATGCCGTGCTCGGTGTGCGCCATTTCGATTCGCTCTTTTCCGTCGTCTTCGATGATCAGCACACCGCAGGCGGCTCCTCGCTCGCTGGTGGCGAGAGGAACTTCGGTGCCATCGAATTGGAGCACTGGGAAGTAATACTCCCACACGTGGGTTGCACGGCTTTCGATGTAGTGGCCGATGAGCGAGCGGCGGAAGCGGTCGGTTGTTGAATTCTTGCGGGAGCCGTGGATCAAGGATCCGTGGAAGAAGAGCGTGTCACCGGGCTGCATCACTGCATCCACAACTTCATAACCGGAAGGAACCGGCACAGTCCCTCCGCCAAAGCTCTCATTCGTATCGGCGGGCAGATTGCACATGAGCGGAAGTTTGTGAGATCCAGGCACGACCTGCAGACACCCGTTCGCAGCGTCGCAATAATCGAGAGCGGTCCAAACGCCGATGCATGTTCCGGGATGAGCGCGCAGGTAGAGATTGTCTTGATGCAGCGCCTGACCGCGTGCTTGGGGAGGCTTGAAGTACATCATGGTCTGCACCGCCCAGGGATCGCAATCCATGATGTCCGCCAAGGTCTCGCGGATGCGGGGGTCAAGCAACCAGTCCTTCGAAAGTTCATCGTCCCGGTGCATCTGCAGTAGGCGAGGAAACTTGTAGAGTGGATCATTTGGATCAACGATGTTGAGGTCTTGATCGTTGCGCAGGCCAGCAGCGTTCATTGCCATGTAATGGTCGACGAGGGTTGACGATTCCTGCTCAGAAAACAGTCCGCGCCGAATCAAGTAGCCGTCTCGATCAAAATCACTCTTCCAAGTGCTCATAACCACACTGTATCACCGCCACTTGATGATTTGAACCTGATAAACGATGAATCTTGTTGGCCATGCCATCGAACGGAGTTAAGCCATACTCATAGCCATAACGGACCATGACAACGTCGTCACCTCGCACCGTCCGCGCCCCGCGTGGAAACACTCTTCACTGTAAAAACTGGCTGATCGAAGCCGCATATCGAATGATCCAAAACAACCTCGACCCCGAGGTTGCAGAAATGCCAGGTGACCTCGTGGTCTATGGCGGCATCGGTAAGGCCGCTCGAAACTGGGAAGCATTCGACGCCATCCTTGATGCGCTCATAAAGCTAAACCCGGACGAGACCCTCCTCGTGCAGTCGGGCAAGCCAGTGGCAGTTTTCCGAACTCACCTTGATGCCCCCCGTGTCTTGATCGCCAACTCAAACCTAGTTCCGAAATGGGCGACTTGGGAGCATTTCCACTGGCTAGATAAGAAGGGGCTCATGATGTATGGCCAAATGACGGCCGGGTCGTGGATTTATATTGGGTCGCAAGGGATCGTACAGGGGACCCACGAAACGTTCGTCGAACTCGGCCGCCAACACTACGGGGGCGACTGGAGTGGGAAGTGGATTCTCACCGCCGGGCTTGGCGGAATGGGTGGCGCACAACCTCTAGCGGCCGTGCTTGCCGGCGCCCATTGCTTAGTGATCGAATGCCAAGAATCGCGTATCGACTTTCGAATTCGGACTCGATATGTGGACTACAAGGCGCATTCGATTGACGCGGCGCTCCAGTTGATTCAGAGCGCGAAGACCCCGATCTCAGTTGGACTTCTCGGCAACGCCGCCGAATTGCTTCCCCAGTTCGTCGAGCTCGCCAAGAACGGTGGCCCTCGACCTCACGCGGTCACAGATCAAACATCCGCCCACGATCTCGCGAACGGCTATTTGCCTGTCGGTTGGTCAGTGGAACAATGGGAGGCTGCGCGAACCGGATCGGAGGAAGACAGAGGTCGATTGATGAAAGAGGCCGCTGAGGGTTGCGCCATCCATGTTCAAGCAATGCTCGACTTCCACCACATGGGTGTCCCGACCATCGACTACGGCAATAACATCCGCCAGGTCGCCCTCGATCAAGGCGTGAAAAATGCCTTCGATTTTCCCGGGTTCGTTCCTGCCTGCATCCGTCCGCTGTTTTGCGAAGGCAAGGGACCGTTTCGGTGGGTAGCGCTCTCAGGCGACCCCGAAGACATCTACAAGACCGACGCGAAGGTGAAGGAACTCTTCCCCGAAAACACGGCCCTGATCCGATGGCTTGAGCAAGCGAGAGAAAGGATCGCCTTCCAGGGTCTACCTGCACGAATTTGCTGGCTTGGACTTGGAGATCGCCACCGTGTCGCACTCGCGTTCAACGAAATGGTGCGATCAGGAGAGCTTAGTGCTCCGATCGTTATCGGCCGCGATCACCTTGACTGTGGTTCGGTAGCGAGTCCGAACCGTGAGACTGAAGCGATGTTGGATGGCTCCGACGCGGTCTCGGACTGGCCCTTGCTGAACGCCCTTTCGGCGACAGCGGGTGGCGCAACTTGGGTGAGCATTCACCACGGCGGAGGAGTCGGCATGGGATATTCGCAGCATTCGGGCGTGGTCATCGTCTGTGATGGGACTGAAGAAGCTGACCGACGGCTAGAGCGGGTGCTTTGGAATGACCCCGCGATTGGGGTGATTCGTCACGCGGACGCGGGGTATCAGATCGCCAAGGACTGCGCCACTCACAACGGCCTGAACATGCCCGGAGTTGCTAGATGAGCCTTCTCCTCAACCCCGGCAACCTAACCCCCGCAACTCTAAGGCGACTGGCGTCCGAGTTTGTCACGCTTGAACTCTCGGCCGGTGATATGGCTCGCATCCAAGCCGGAGCTGATGCGGTGCAAGAAATCGTTCGGAAAGGCGCACCAGCGTATGGCATCAACACGGGTTTTGGAAAGCTCGCTAAGGTGCAAGTTCCAGTTGAGCAGCTTGAGCAGCTTCAGGCAAACCTTGTTCGATCTCATGCGGTTGGGGTCGGGGAATACTTGCCCGATGAGACGGTTCGGCTTATCCTTGTGCTCAAGATCGCCTCGCTCGCGCGAGGTTTCTCTGGCGTCAGGCCCTTGGTTGTCGAACGATTAATCGAACTCTATAACAATCAAGTCTGGCCATGCATCCCGTGCAAAGGGTCGGTCGGAGCCTCTGGTGATTTGGCTCCCTTGGCGCACCTGACTCTGCCGCTTATGGGCGAAGGACTCGTGAGGGTCGATGGCGACGTGGTTCCCGCAGAGATCGCGCTAAAGGATCGAAACATTGAACCGATCCGGCTAGCGGCGAAGGAAGGACTGGCACTCTTGAACGGCACCCAAGTCTCGACAGCAATCGCACTTCGGGGATATTTCAAGGCTGAGACAGTTTTTGCGGCCGCAGTCGTCGCGGGTGCACTGAGCGTCGACGCCGCACGTGGCTCAGACGCCCCCTTCGACTCACGCATCCACGAAGTCCGAGGTCACGAGAGCCAGATTCGCGTCGCGGAATGTTATCGAGACTTCCTCGCCGGAAGCGAAATCCGTGCCTCTCACCTGGTCGGAGACGACCGAGTTCAGGATCCTTACTCGCTCCGATGCCAACCGCAGGTGATGGGAGCGTGCCTCGACCACCTCCAGCACTGCGCGAGGATTCTGTTTACGGAGGCAAACGCAGTCAGCGACAACCCCCTCGTTTTCCCAGAGACCGGTGATGTCTTGTCCGGTGGTAATTTCCATGCGGAACCCGTCGCGATTGCCGCCGATGTGCTCGCTATTGCGACCGCCGAAGTTGGATCGCTTGCGGAGCGCCGGATTGCGCTCCTGATCGACAGCACGCTGTCGGGATTGCCCGCCTTCCTCGTTTCTGACGCGGGCGTGAACTCTGGCTTTATGATCGCCCACGTTACTGCTGCCGCTTTGGCGAGTGAAAACAAGACTTTGGCCCATCCCGCGAGTGTCGATTCTCTGCCGACTTCTGCGAACCAGGAAGACCATGTAAGCATGGCGACGTTCGCGGCTCGGAAACTGGTTGAGGTGGCGACAAACGTGCGCATGATTATCGCAATCGAGCTTCTCGCGGCGGCTCAGGGGATCGAGTTCCACCGGCCATTGAAGTCGTCAAAGGTGCTTGAGTTCACAGTTGCAGAAATTCGAAAGCTCGTGCCTGCGTACGATCAAGACCGTTTCTTCGCTCCAGACCTGAATCTAGTCGACCACCTGATCGCCCGTGACGTTTTCACGGGACTTGCCCAGCACTTGCTACCGTCATATCAATAAGCGCCATGAACGGTTGGGACGGAAGAGTTGATCGCAAAGACGGCGACGCCGGGTTACGCTGGCATCAGGTCGTGGCACCGTATGAGCCAGGGCTCACGAAAAGCGTTGTCTTTTTGGGCCTTGCGTCCGATGAAGGTGTTCGACGCAACCAGGGTCGTACCGGCGCAGCGGAAGGTCCGGGCGCCCTACGCCGCATGTTATCGAACCTGCCCGTGCACGATCCTGTGCTCCTCTATGACGCTGGCGATGTTGCATGTAGCAACGGCGACCTCGAAGGAGCTCAGCAGCGTTACGCCAAACTCGGAGCCGCCGCAGTGCGAGGGGGCAACCTCCTGATTGGACTTGGTGGGGGTCATGAGATTGCGTTTGCAAGCTATTCTGCGCTCGAACAGAGCGGCTTTATCGACGGACGTCGGGTGGGCATCCTCAACTTTGATGCTCACTTTGACCTAAGGATGGACGACCAACCGACATCAGGCACACCTTTTCGACAAGCTCTTGACCAGGCACAAGCCCGTGACCACACCCTCTCGTACCGAGTCATGGGGATCAGCAAAGCTGCCAACACGCGTGCCCTTTTTGAGACAGCCTCTAGTCGTGGTGTGCAGTTTGTGCTCGATTCTGACCTCACTTGGCCCTCTCTTGAGACACAAGCCGCTGCACTTCGTGAGTGGCTCGCCACACTGGATCACGTTTATCTCACGATCTGTCTCGACGTGCTTCCAGCTTCTGTCGCTCCCGGAGTAAGCGCTCCGGCCGCCCGCGGAGTATCGTTTGAAATTCTCGAATTCATGGTGGGAATAGCTGCGCAAAGCGGCAAGATTCGTGTGGCGGATGTCGCGGAGTTGAACCCTTCACTTGACATCGACAACCGAACAGCTCGAACGGCAGCGCGGCTGCTTTGGACGATCATCGAGGCCGCGAAACCGCGATGAAGACCCTCATCCGGAACGTGAATATTGCAACGATGGCGAGCCAGGACGGTCTCGGCGAGGTGCTCGAAACCTGTCTTGCAATTGAAGATGGAAGAATTCTCTCCCTCGGCACGGAATCACCAGCAGATGAGGTGATCGACGGGAATGGTGGTTGGCTCCTCCCGGGGTTGATCGATTGCCACACTCACCTCATTTGGGGAGGCAGCCGCGCGAGTGAGTTCGAGCGAAGGCTTAGCGGCGAATCGTACGAGTCGATCGCTCGCTCGGGGGGAGGGATTATATCGACCGTTGCTGCAACTCGAGCGGCCTCATTCGGCGAACTTTTTGCATCTGCTTCGGACCGACTGTCCAACTTCATCGCCGAGGGAGTCACTACAATCGAGATCAAATCGGGCTACGGACTCGACCTCGAAACTGAACTCAAGATGCTCAAGGTCGCTCGAAGTTTGGAATCCGCCTTCCCAATTCGAATCAAGACAACCCTCCTCGCTGCCCATGCAGTTCCGCCAGAGTACGCCGGGCGAGCGGATGACTACATTGACTACATTTGCGCAGAAGTGCTTCCTGGCGCTGCACAACTGGCAGACGCAGTCGATGCATTTTGCGAGCGCATCGCCTTTTCCTCAAGTCAAATAAGGCGAGTCTTTGATACGGCGACCAAACTTGGAATGCCCGTCAAACTCCACGCAGATCAACTCAGCGATTCTGACGGCGCGGCCCTGGTCGCGGAGTTCGGAGGCCTGTCGGCAGACCATGTCGAGTACACCTCCGAGAGTGGAGTTCGAGCAATGGCGGCTGCCGGCACGGTCGCAATTTTACTTCCGGGAGCGTTCTACACCCTCCGGGAAACCCAACTTCCGCCGATCGAAGGGTTTCGATCCCATGGTGTGCCAATGGCAGTTTCGACCGACTGCAACCCTGGCACGAGTCCGTGTACATCGATCCTTTCGATGCTGAACATGGCATGCACACTCTTTCGACTGACCACCACCGAAGCCCTGCGAGGAGTAACCGTAAATGCCGCGCGTGCCCTCGGATTGCAGGACGAGGTCGGCCAAATCGCGCCAGGATACAGGGCCGAGTTTTCGCTTTGGAACGTAGAGCACCCGCGAGACCTTTGCTACCGATGGGGCTGGAATCCGCTTGAGCGACGCTTGCGATGACAAGCCTTGACCAAAACACGAAGAACAAGCTACAATAAATTCGCTCACCCGAGCATTTACTAAACGGAGGTTATGACCAAGATGATGAACCCAACCCTTGCCCTTGCTCGCGCCTCCAGAGAGCTCGTTTAGAGCCTCACCTCTCGGGTTTCTCTGGACTCTATTTGTTGGCTTTGCCGTGCGCGAAGCCCTGTCTTACCCATGAACAGAGAAAGCATTGACCGAAAACGATCGAACATTTTTGAAGGCAGAAATTGCCCAGTTGAACAATAACGACCGCCAGAAGCTGTACAAGCGGGCGGCACAACTACGAAAGACGCTCCAGAAGCCGACGATGCGACCTGCGGTTGGTTTGCTTCCGGACGACGATGAGGACTACGCCAACGTGAAGGTGCGAGCTCGCTCTTCTTCGCTCGACGAGCTCGTCGTGAAACTCTTGCGAGACGATGCAGAGCAGACTCACTTTGAGGCTGAACCGTCCGAATATGCGACGATCCTCAGCGTCTACAAGAGCCGTGTGGACGTATGGCTCCACGGCGAGGTTTTTGAAGCGCGTCTCACGCCTGAGCTGATCCAAAAGCAACAAACGGAGATCGCAGTCGGAGATCATGTCGTAATCGAAGAGCGGGAAGGAATCCAGTTTTTGACCCGTGTTCTTCGACGAAAGACCAAACTCTCACGACCCGACCCGGGGATAGCGGCGAGGGAGCGGGTGGTTGTTGCAAACGTGGACACGGTGGTGATCACCGTATCTGTGAGCGCACCCCCACTCCATCCGAGGATTATCGACCGTTACCTCATTGCGATTCAAAAGGGTGGCGCCAAGCCGGTGATCGTGCTCAACAAGGCTGATCTTCTGGAGGGTGAAGGAGACCTCGAGCTGCTCCGCCCCTACCGTGACCAGGACATCCCCGTGCTCGCCGTATCTGCCGAGGATGGAACGGGAATCGAAGCGCTCCGTGGGCACTTGCTTGGAGGAACCTCGGCATTTGTCGGACACAGTGGCGTCGGCAAGTCTTCGCTGGTCAGGGCGCTGTTGCCTTCGATCGAGATCGAAATTGGAGACGTGAGTGCGGGTAACCGCCGAGGCTCACACACAACCCGCCGATCAACCCTCTACCCGCTAGACGACAATTCCCGAGTCATTGACACGCCAGGAGTCCGCGAGTTCGGGTTGTGGAAGATTGACCAAGACGAGCTTGCCTGGCACTTCCCCGAATTCGAAGGTTGCGAATGTCGGTTCCGAGACTGCACGCACACCCACGAACCTGGTTGCGGCGTGCTGGTCGCGGTGGAAGACGGTCGGGTGAGTCCTCACCGATACGACACCTTCATTCGACTCAGGGAGAGTATGTGATGTGTTAGCCGCACTCCAACCTAGAGGGCCGAGCGCTGTCGGCCCTCAAAAATCGATGATCTGCCTGCCCACTTTCACGCAGACCTTTCATAATCACGTTTGCATGTCAGTCATCAACACCATCAAAGAATTCGCGGAGAACACTGTTCGCCAGATGGGATATCCCGGAATAGCGCTTTTGATGGGTCTCGACTCGATGTGCATCCCGATCCCCAGCGAAGCAATCATGCCCACGGGTGGGCTCGTTGCCCAGTCTGGGAAGCTCAATTTTTGGCTAGTCGGGCTCGCTGGAGCAAGCGGCTCATTCTTTGGTTCGCTTATCTGTTATGGGATCGGATCGAAGCTTGGCAAGCCGTTCCTGGAAAAGTACGGCAAGTATGTTTTGATGCGGCAGAAGGAGCTCGATCATGCCCAAGCTTGGTTCGATAAATACGGCTCTGGTGTGACCCTTTGGGGGAGATTTGTGCCGGTGATCCGCACATTTATTTCGCTCCCCGCCGGGATCTACAAAATGGATTTCCCGAGGTTTGCGCTGTACGCACTGCTCGGTTCAGTGCCGTGGGCGTTCCTCTGGGCTTGGGTCGGTTTTCAGTTCGGCGAGCACTGGGAAGGGTTGAAGAGCTCCTTGCACATCGTCGACTACGTCATCGGTGGACTCATACTCTTGCTCATCGTGCGATTCCTTTATCACCGATTCAAGAAGTCCGAGGCGACTTCGTAGCGAGCCTACTTCGGGAGAGTCGCCCGCACTTGGTCCATCACCATGCCCATCTTGTCCACCGGCAAAACTGGAGCACCCCTCGCTTGGCGCCAGCTCCCAGAGGCTTTTGACTCGTTGTTCCGCTCAAAGGTCGCTAGCTTCTTGAATCCAGGCTCCGTCTGATCGAAGAGACTGCCCGACCGGACGAGCAGATTTCCTCGCAACACGTTTCGCTTGGGGGCCATTGGCTCATTCGCCATCATCGTTAGGAGTTGCGGGTAGCGCCTTGCCCAAACGCCCGACTTGTACGGCACGTCTTCGAGCCGCTTTACCATCGTCGGCTTGTTTTCTGCGTACCAACCCAGACCTCGAGCATCGCTGAAGAAGGCGAGTTTTGTGTCGACGAATACGTTATCTTCGATCTGATAGTCTTGTCCACCCCCCAGCACCATCCCGTAGTGGCATCGCTCAATGAGGTTCCCTTTCGCAATCAGACCTGATGCAAGATCATCGAAGTAGATATTCGACTCCCACTTTCGAATTCCGATGTTGTCGTAAAAGTGGTTGTAGAGAATCTGCGTCCCGCGTGCGGTCCAGTCGCGCCCCGTATAAACCACTCCCCCGTCGCCGGTGCGAGAGATGTTCCGGTAGAACTCGTTGAACTCAATCAGGTGCTCGTTTCCGGAGAAGATGATCGCAGCATGGGGTGCGTCGTGCATCGAGCAATGGACGACTCGATTGCCCACGCCACTGATCGAAACCGCCGGGCGATAGGTTTGAGTTCGCCTTTGGAAATGGTGGATATCGCAATTCTCAACGTAGTTACCGGCAGCTGTGAGTGTGTTACGGTCGCCTCCATTGAGAGCTACTCCGCCCTCGCCTGTGTTCCAAATGTTGCAACCATACAGGCCCGTGTTCTTTCCGCCATCAATCACCGCCGCTCGCATTCCAAGGTTGTAAAACTGGCAACCTTCTAATCGCACGTCAGTCCCGTTTTGGATATGAACCCCGTCGGCTCTTGAGAACCCAAAGTCCAACCCTCTCAGCGTGATCTTGGAGCCGCCCTGAATCTGTACGAGTGGCTCGGCGAGGAGCGAGAGGCGGTAGTTGGATGTGGACCCTGCCTTCGGGATGAAATAGAGCTTGCCCCCTTTTCGATCGATGAACATTTCGCCCGCCTGATCAAGTTCTGGCAACAGGTTTTCCGCGTAGAAGGGCACCCCTTTGTCCACTCCATAGGTGTGTGGAGTGCGCAGGGTCACCGCACCCGTTGTGGCATCGATATTTGCGGCCGGGATGCTCTCGTCGGCCCAGTCGTACTTCCAGTAGCCATAGAACCACACATCCGCAGATTTCGCCCACTTCTTCACGCGGTCTGGATTTGAGATGAAAATTGGCTGTCGTTTCGGGGCCTCCCGGTCTGCTTCTCCGTTCCCCGCCTCAATCACTTGCTCCACTTTTGCGTAGCCCTCGTTCGGCCAACGAGCGGAAATGAACGGGGCTGCGTCGGAAAAGAGTTCATTGCCCGTGGGGATCTTCGGCTGGGGAAATCCGTATGGAGCGGCAGGAGCAATCTCTCCTCTGATGAACTGCCTTAGGTTGATTTCGCGAATGCGGGGCCGCGCAGCGGGATCGATAATCTGGCGAAGAAGAGCCTGATCTCGAGTCTGCGTGATTGCGAATTGGGGAATTGAAACGGCCCCCGTAATCAACGGTCTCTCGCCGCTCGCCGCTTCGATCGTGAGGCCCGAGTCGGCTGCTGTCAGCTGGATCGAAGCTCGGAGTTCGTATTCTCCCCTGCTCACAATGATTCGGCTTGACTTTCTCTGGCGCGCAATTTGAACCGCACGGGAAAGGGTCCGAAGCGGGGCGGTGGCGGTCCCTGCATCCGAATCGTTGCCCTGGACAGAGACGTAGAGTTCTGCCGGGGCGAAGAGCAGCATCGCCATTCGCAAGACCATGATTGCTGAAGCCTACCTCTGGAGTAACCTCGGGGCATGCCATTCCACACCGCAGCCGCTGGCGAGTATGAAATCATGTCGATTCAGGCTCAGCCAGACCGGATCGTGAGCGCGCTCGACGTCTTCCCGACGGTCTCCGAGGGCTTGCTACAGGGTGAATTTGAACGTGCGCCGGGGTTTTTCGGTGAGACATGTCACGAACTTCGATTCACGCAGAACATCGGGCTCGTTCTCGGAAATGGACGGATGGTCATTGTCGACACCGGAATCCCACCCGGATCGCCCGATGCCCTGCTCTTAGGCGGTCTTGAAGAGGCCGGAGTTGCGCTTAGCGATATCGACACTGTCATCCTGAGCCACAGGGACCTCGATCATGTCGGCGGCAACCTCTTGAACGACGAGCCACTCTTTCCCCGCGCCCGCTACGTGATTGGCCAAACGGAGTACGAGCAGTTTCAACTGGACCCCGTCCGAGCCGAGAACTTTGTAAAGTACGTTGGCTCGCTGGAGAAGTTTGGCGTGCTAGATGTCATTGAGGACGACGCCGAAGTGGCGCCAGGCTATCGACTCTGGTTCACCCCAGGGCACCGGAGCGGCGCGACGAGCGTCCTTGTTGGGGATGTCGCGTTGCTCCTCGCCGACGTATGGCACAGCGCCCTCCAGGTTGCCGATACTTCCATCAGCATCAAGTTCGACTCGGATCCCCACCTCGCAGCAATCACGAGAGCAGAGGTTGTAGAACGAGCGGAGCGAGAAAACTTGCTCGTTCATGTGCCACATACACCGTTCTTCGGGCTAGGACGAATCCAGTCGAAGAATGGTGTGCGAAGTTGGGTGCCTACTTGTTAAGGTTGAATAAGCAGCCAGAGTAGAGCGTTTTCGGTGCACCTACGAAGTTGAGCAGCTTTACAGGTACGCCACCGAGTCGAGCGAGCTTTTGATTGAGTTCTCGTAGCATCTCCGCTCCATAGCCTGGGTAAGTCTTTTCAAGTCTGCCGCCCGGGGCAACAAGAGTGGTGTAAACACTCCGCTCTGCACCGTACGACTTAATGACATTCATATCAGGATCTGCAAAGAGCGGGAACCGACTACCGACTTTCTTCGCCCATTCTTTCGCTTGTCCAGCTTTGGCGTTGATAATCCCAACGACATTGCACGTTGATCCATACGCAGCCTGAAGCTGGTTGAAGTATGGTGCGGCATCAATTGAGCACGGACAGTTGAGCTCAATGAAGAAGAGCAGGACGGGCTTGTCCTTCGCAAGATCGCTGAGACTGAGCGGCTTGCAATCTAGATCCGCGCCGACGAAGGGAGCGGCGGGCGCGCGGCTCTGTTCAGCTGCGGATCTAGAAATCGTCTGGGTCTGACTCTTTTTTTCTTCTACGACCAAGAACTCGCCCATCAATCCACCATCTTCATGATTTGCCATGTGGCAGTGGTACATGTAGGGATCTTTCTCGCTCGCAAAATCTTCGAACTTAGCGATGAAGGTGACCGTCTCGCCTCGGGGGACATATACCGTGTCTTTCCAACCCTGTTCGTAGTCGGCCACTGGACCAGAACTACGCTCGACGATTCTGAACTGGACGTCGTGGATGTGGAACGAGTGTCCAAAGATGTTGTTGTTCACGACCGTCCACTTCTCGACCGCTCCAAGCTTCACGGTTTGGTTGGTCGAGTGCATCTTGAACGAGTTATTGTCAAAGAAGAAGTTCGGTCGGCCGCCGTTGATGCGAACTGTTCGAGTCTGCGTGACATCCGAGTCCTTCCAAACAGTGTTCTTGGCGAGCGTTGTAGGAAGCATGGCAATTGCTTTTGCCGTCTTCTCTTTCAGGTTGATGTGAAGAACTTGGAAGTCTTTGTTGTTGAGCAAGCTCCCGTTGGGCGGCCTCTGGTCTGGTTCGCCACCCGGAAATCCGAACGGGTGATTGTAGTTAAACGACATCAGGTCGACACTGCCGCCCACCTTGTCCTTTCCGAGATCCACCAAGAGCTCGACTCGCTCACCGACCATCAGCTTGACCCGAGTTACTGGAATTGGCTTATCCACTAGTCCGCCATCAGTGCCGATAACGTAGAATGTGCGATTGTCGGCGAACCCGAGGTTGTATCCGCGTTCGACTTCTGCGTTCAGAATCCGTAATCTTACAAACTGCGCAGGGAGGCTGACTTGAGGGTCAAGCGTGCCGTTGACAAACAGGTAGTCCCCATACTTGTCGTTGTCACCCATGTGGGTGAACTCATTGTTTTGATAGAACCGACGGCTCGTGAGAACTAGTGGGATGTCATCAACTCCGTATTCTCGTGGCAAAGCCAGAGCCGCTTCCTTCGGGTCCTTGATAATGATCAGCCCACCAGCTCCGAAGGTGATCTGCCTCTGCGTGGATTCGTGAACGTGGGGGTGATACCAATACAACCCTGCGTTGTTCATCACCTTGAACTTCGGGTTCCAAGTCTTTCCCGCCGGAATCACCTGATGTGGACCGCCATCCATCACCGCAGGAATATGCAGTCCGTGCCAGTGAGTGGTCGTCGGTTCATCTAGGCTGTTCTTGACGCTGATCTTCACGTCGTCACCCTGATTCAAAAAGAGCGTCGGTCCCCAAAAACTCTCGTTGTTGTAGCCGTAAGTTATCGTCGTCGCACCTGCCCAAAACGACTTCGATCTCTTCTTGAGTTCGAGCTGAAAATCTTTGCCTGAGATGGCTTCTGGGATGTGGAGGGTTTGATACTTCCGAGTGTCCGCCTGCTTTTGCTCCGACTGATTCCAAGTAGCCCCGAGTGCGATGGATGTTGCGAGGGCGCAGATCATCCCGATCACGATGTGGGGCCTGTACAGAGCAGTTCGCTTCATCACAGCCAATATTTTGCCGATAGTCTATTTGAAAGTTGTTTGGACCTTAGAACAGCCCAAGCGACTGACCCGCATGTCCCGGGAAGAGTTCGCCAAGGTTCACCTCTGGCCGTAGCCGACGCACGACCTCGCTCAGCGGCTCGCGGTAATCGATTCCGACTTTCAAGTCGCCCACTTCATCAAGCCTGCTTGGGGCTAGACCTGGCCATCGACTCACCACCCGGCCACCCTTGACTCCCCCGCCAGCAACGAACATAATCGACGAACGACCGTGGTCAGTCCCAAGCGTGCTGTTTTCGTTCACGCGCCTGCCGAATTCGGTCATTACAACAAGCACGGTGTTTGACCAGAGCGGCGCCATATCCTTTGTGAAGGCACCGAGTGAAGGGCCGAGGTCGTCCATCAAAAGGCCGAGCAGTGCCGCTTGGCCGAAGTGAGAATCCCATCCGCCCATATCCACGCACGCGACTTCCAAGCCAACATTGTTTTTCGCGAGCAGCGCAACTTGCTTTAGCCCTTGGCCGATTCCGTTGGCTGGATATTCGACTCCAGGCTCGGGCTTGTACGACTTTGGATCGAGCTTGCGGAGTTCGGCGATAGTCTCGAGCACGCCGGTTCCCGATGATCCAAATCCGGAATCTGGCGAGCTGTACATTGTCTTGAACGCAGCTTCCAGCGAGCCTCGTCGAGCGAGTTGGGCGTCTTTGAGTCGCTGGGCCCTCTCGTCTTCAAACGGCTTTTGTGCCTCAGAACGTACTTGAAGCTGAAATGAACTGAGGTCATTCAAGGCAATCGCGCTCGTTGCACCGCTCAGCGATTCGGGCAGAACATCGCTAAACGCGAGGGCACGGAGTGGAGAATCGCTAGGTCCTGCCGTCATCGCGAGGTAGCGTGCGAGCCACCCGTTCGTGGTGCGTTCGCCCTCGTAGCTGATCCCCTTCTCCATCGCTGCCATGGCTTGAAAGTGGGATCGCGTAGCGTCGTTCGAACCTACGGCATGAAGGATCGCCATCTGCCCCTCACGATAGGCAGGCAAGATGGGAGCGAGCAGCGGGTTCAGCCCAAAAAATCCGTCGAGATCGAGCGCCTTGTCAGAGTCGCTGGATCTCGGCGAGGGAACATGCAGGGTCGGACGTTGCTTGTAATAGTCGTCCTCTCGGTACGGCACAACCGTATTCAGACCGTCAACCCCGCCGCGGAGAAACACGACAACCATCAAGGGGTGACCGCTCTTTTTATCGCCGAAGGCGACCTGACTCAACGCTGACGGGGCGCCGAGTAACGCGAGCAAAGCACTTGAGCCAGCCGCCAGTGCCTGCCTTCGGCTAGGGTTCCAGTTTCGATCCTCACACGTTCCCCACATTGGTTACCTCCACTGAAAGTGCGGCGAAGCTAGCACAAGCCCGAGCGCCTCTGGTTGTTCCTGGCCCCTGATGGCTTGAAGAACTGCTGGCGGAACCTTTGTTGTCGCGAGCAGCTTGCCAGCAATTTGAACTCCCTCTCCGAGTGTCCGCCGGTCTATCTCCACTCCGCGAATCCCATTCATACCCAGAGCAAGGGCGAAGTTCCAGCGAGGGAGAAGGGCTTGCGACCACGATTCGTTGCGATCAGGGAAGCCATCCGGCATCGCCCATTGGTAAAGCGGCTGACCCATTTTGGTGAGTTGCTCAACCAGCGTATTGTTCGCGTCCGTCGATGCATTTGTTGCCCTAAGTGCACTTATCATATAATCAAAGGGCCGCTTGATCTTCGGTTTCGCGGACAAGATTTGCTGCGAAAAAATGATCGGCCTAAGTGTCGACTTGATGTCGCCTCTCGTTCGGTGGAAAGCTTCACTGACTTCGCTGACCAAACTCGGAACCTCTTCGCCAATGAAATATCGAACAAGCTTCGTCGCAAGGAACTGTGCCGTCGAGAGGTGGTTGACGAGAATGTCGAGCACCTGTTCTCCATCTTCGATACCACGTCCACCAGGCAAAACATGGCCGAGTACCACCTTTCGGTCGGTGTCGTGCCGCTCCAAGTCAAACCTGAACTCTCCGTAGCCGCGATTGCCCTCAAGGAATCTCGTGAGGCCACGTCGAATCTCGACCGTCCACCCGGTGAAGCAACGCGAGACTTCTTGAATGTCCCGCTGGGTGTAACCGCCGTGGACTCCAAGCGTGTGGAGTTCCATGATTTCTCGTGCGTAGTTTTCGTTCGGGTTGCCCTTTCGGTTGTATCGGTTGTCGAGGTAGGCCAGCATCGCTGGGCTCTTCGCCGACGCCGTCAACATGTCTTTGAAGTTCCCGAGAGCGTGCTTTCGGATGACCTCTTTCTCGTCTGTTGGCTTTCGAACTGCGGCTAGACCCTTGCGTCCATAGATGTTGAAATGGTT
>JBBRHU010000006.1:0-24267 GCA_038222255.1 Fimbriimonadales bacterium
TTGGAACGGCGATGAAGATGTACAACACCGACAACGACGATGGCAACATCTACTCGTGGTGGGAATGGCAGATTCCGCTTTCAACCTACACCAAGAACTTTGATGTGTTTCTAGATCCAGCTTCAAACGCACAGAAAACCCAGATGGTGACCTATACTGCGGCAGACAACTGCCACATGTGGGATGACTACCCCGGTTCACTCCTCGTTGGAACGTTCCCTTCCAACGCACTTCCTGGGGACAACGCTCGCGGATGCGGCAAGCTGTTTGCTGGGATCTACGGCCAGTTCACCAAGAACGAAGAGCTTCTAGGCAACTATGGATTCTCGCGAACCTACAGCGGTGCTGGCGGTCTCAACGAGAGCATGATGGAGTATCAGTCTGATGTCATTTATCTGCTCATGGCCCGTGCCAAGGGCGAGGCTGCGCTCACCGGTCAAACCGCAATGGGTTCAGATGGATCACCCTACCTTGAGCCAGGCTCCACGACTTGGAGAGAGGTCTATCAGATGTTGACCGGCCGACACACGTTGGGTCAGGTCGCGGTATTCGGTGACACTCACGCCAAATTCGTGAAGTACGACTGGCTCCGAGGTGATGCAGGAAAGGCCGCCCTTGTTCCTGGTGTCGCCGCACTGAACTTGGCCGAAACGACCGTTTGGCCCTAGTCAAAGCAAGTTCCGCCAAGGTTCAAACCTTGGCGGATAATTATCTGATGAAGAACTCTCGATTTCCTCTTTTTGTCATCTTGTTTGCCATGCTCCTCTCGATCCTTGTTGGATGTTCGAGTGCACCAACTCAAACTGATGTTGCGGCGAGCAAGCAGTATTCAGAAAAGCCTAAGGATCCCGCAACGACTGGGACTGTTCCTGATAAGCAAAGGCATTGATTTCTCCGCTCCTCTATCTCATGTCACTTAGCATGCAAATGGATTGGCCAACCGGCCAATCCGGATGGAGCGTCAACCGGCAGACGATTAGTCTCGAAGGTGCCTCCGACCGGCGGCTGATCGGACAACCCGCTCCCGATTCCTTTCGCTGGACGACCAAGATTTCTCTTTCCGCAGGCCGATCGGCCGGCGTGATCTTTGGAGCGAGCGCAGATGGCCAATCAGGATATGTCGCCCGTCTAGACAGTCGCCTCGGTATGTGGATCCTCGCCAAGCTTGGGCCATGGCCCAAAGAAGAGCGACTTGCGACGTTTCGAAATGAAGCGATCGATGGCGCAACGGCGAACTTGCGCGTGGAAATGGGCGCAGGCTCAGTCCGTATTTTTATTGAGGGGCGAGGGATCTATCCTATTCTTGAAGCCACGAAACTCACACCCGCGGGCAAATTTATCGGTCTATACGGGATAGATGCCCGTGCCAAATTCGAGCCTAAGTCGGTGGAGCCTGTAACACTCAAACGTATTCAGCCTCATGTGCCCGTGGTCGGAGAATTCACACACTTTTTTGATCAGTCGATTGGCGAGAAGAAGCCTTGGTACATCAATGATCACTGCATCATTCGAGGGGAAGATGGCTGGCACATGTTTGGCATTACGCATGAGCAGCCCGCAAATCCGATGGCAGAGCGGAATTTTGCACATGCGTCATCCCCAACCCTGCTTGCGCGGCCCTGGACCAAGCAACCTTTTGCTTTATCGTACGACCCAACGCTAGGCGAGAACCACCTGTGGGCGCCCCATGTCATCAAGAAAGGGGCCACGTACTACATGTTCTACTGCGCTGGAAGCCAGCGGTCGAACTTCCACTATCGTATCAATCTTGCGACCTCAAAGGACCTCAAAACTTGGACGCGTTGGGATAAGAATCCAGTGTTTGAGGACTTCTTCGACGCCCGAGACCCCATGGTCTTGCTCGTGGGAGACACGTACCACCTCTACTACACCGCGAATCTCGATTCTCCTTCGGGTAATCACGTAGTGATGTTGCGGACGAGCAAGGATCTCCTGAAGTGGTCGCCTGCGAGGGTTGCGTTCGTCCACCCAGAGGTCGGCACCTTTGGTGGTCCAACCGAGAGCCCATTCGTCGTCCACTTTGGCGATCACTTCTACTTGTTTGTCGGACCAGACGGAGGCTATCACTCTACGAAGGTCTACCGATCGCCGAATCCATACGGCTGGACTGTCGCCGATCATGTCGCGACCTTTCCGTCCCACGCGTGCGAGGTGGTTCAGGATGTGGACGGCAAGTATTACGCAACCGACTCGGGTTGGGATAAGAACGGGGTCTTCCTCGCTTCGCTTAACTGGCGTCCCGCCGTTTCGAAGTAAATCGACGCCTCGTCGATTCCATCTACACGAGCGGACTTGATCAGCGCCGTCACGAACACCTCTGAGGAGGGCCAAGAACGCACGCCATGGCGGTCAGGAAGAGGTTGTCCTAGAATCCCCCGACTTGCAACAATCGTGCGAAAAGAGTTAGATATGGGTGTGGGCGATCACTCCTCATCTAATGGGGTCAATTGTTGGCCGTTGGATTTAATCCCAACCGTAACTGAATTGACATCGATGAGATTGTTCGCAAGGAGTCACAGATGACTGTAGGGGTGGTCCGAGAGACCGCCGCTGGCGAGAGACGAGTAGCCCTTGTCCCCGCTGGTGTCGCGGCGCTCAAAAAAGCCAAACTCGACGTGATAGTAGAAGTAGATGCCGGTCTCAGTGCCGGCTTTTCTAATGATTCATACAAGGATTCAGGTGCAGAACTTGTTTCTGCTGCAGAACTAGCTCAGCGAGCCGATGTGGTGCTTGCTGTTCAAAGGCCAAATTTCCAGCTCAAGGCCAACCAATTAGGGATCGCCGTTTTCGATCCTCTCTCTTATCCGGAAAATCTTCCGGCCGCCTCGGGAGCAACGCTCTTTTCCCTCGACCTCGTTCCTCGCACAACGCGCGCCCAGGCAATGGACGTTTTGTCGTCTCAGGCCAACCTAGGTGGATACCTCGGCGTGCTTATCGGCGCGACGGAACTCACCAAGATTTTGCCGATGATGACGACTGCAGCGGGAACGATTCCCCCTGCCCGTGCGCTCATCTTGGGTGCTGGTGTTGCTGGCCTCCAAGCAATTGCAACTGCCCGACGTCTGGGAGCCATTGTGAGTGGCTACGACGTTCGCACCGCAGTGAAAGAACAGGTTGAGAGTCTCGGTGCACGATTCGTCGAACTACCTCTAGAAACGGAGGCAGCTCAGGACGCAGGTGGCTATGCCAAAGCGCTAGGCGAAGAGTTCTACGCGAAGCAGCGACAGTTGCTTGGCGACGTACTTGCTCAGCAGGATATGGCGATCACGACTGCGGCGGTGCCAGGTATGAAGGCACCGATCCTGATCACAGCCGAAATGGCAGCGCGAATGGCGCCTGGTTCGGTAATCGTGGACCTTGCTGCAGAACGCGGCGGAAACTGCGAACTCACCAAGCCTGGTGAAGTCGTTGAGTTCCACGGTGTTCGCATTCTCGGACCGCTCAACTTGCCATCTCGATTGGCAACAAATGCAAGCCAGCTGTTTAGTAAGAACGTGCAGACGTTCCTTCTGAACATGATCAAAGATGGCGAACTTAACATGAACCTTGAAGATCCAATCATCTCCGGTTCGCTCGTAGCGCAGGGCGGCAAGATCGTCCACACGAGAGTTCTCGAAATTCTCGCAAAGCGGGAGGCCGCAAATGGATAGTAGCTCGGTCTTTTCCAACCTATTCATCTTCCTCCTCGCAACCTTCCTCGGCCTTGAGGTCATCAAGCGTGTTTCGCCTTTGCTACACACGCCATTGATGTCTCTGACCAATGCAATCTCCGCGATTTCGCTAGTCGGATCGTTGACCTTGCTTGGTCGGGCCGAATCCACTCTGAGCACCGTGCTTGGCGGAATCGCAGTCGTTGCATCGATGACCAACGTAGTCTCTGGCTTCTTGATCACCGACCGAATGCTGAAGATGTTCAAGTCAAAGAAAACTGCGGCAGCGGCTCACACCTTCACTTTGCCGATCTTTATGATTGCGGCAATTGCCTCTGGCACTGTGAACGTTGCAGCGCACACCATCACGGACCTCACGTACCTCATTGGTGCGGGCCTGTTTGTGATGTCGCTGAAGTGGATGAATCACCCGACAACTGCCAAACAAAGCGTTTGGGCGGGTGAAGCGGGCATGGGCCTCGCGATCTTGGGAACGATCATTGCGCTGGCAAGCGATCCCATTTTCACCGAAGGGCATGAGCTCGCGGGCAAGTCGCCAGCTTACATGTACATCGTCGGCGCCCTGGCACTCGGTGCCATTGTCGGCTACCCCATCTCTCGAGTTGCAATGACTGCGGTTCCTCAACGAACTGCCTTCTCGCACGCGTTTGGTGGATTGGCTGCGGGTCTCGTTGGTACCGCGGAGTATTTCCTTTCGCTATCTCGAACGGGCGAAACCGCGAGCTCAGTGACGACGGGCATCATCTGCTTAGAAGTCCTGCTTGGTTTCATCACGTTCACCGGTTCGCTCATTGCGTTCGGCAAACTTGCTGAGAAGCTCCCGCAGCGTCCGATCACGTACAAGGGCCAGAACACAGTCAATTTGGTTCTGTTCCTCATCGCCATCGGGTGCGCCATTGGCGTGATCATAGATCCAACGAAGACAGCTCTCTACCTCGGCTTCGCCGTGATGTCGCTTGCCTTCGGTGTCCTTCTCGTCATCCCGATCGGTGGTGCAGACATGCCGACGGTTATTTCGCTTTTGAACTCCTATGCTGGCCTCTCGGCTTGCGCCATGGGGTTCGTGCTGAATAGTCCGATGTTGATCATCGCAGGAGCCCTTGACGGTTCGAGCGGTCTGATCCTCAGCATCATCATGTGCAAAGCAATGAACCGTTCGTTCTCTAACGTTCTGTTCGGCGCCTTCGGAAAAGCACTTGAGGCCCGAGCGCAAGGCGAGGTCAAACCCGTCCGTAGCGCGAGCCCCGAGGAAGCGGCTTCGATTCTTGCCAACGCGATGAATGTGGTTATCGTTCCTGGATACGGCATGGCCGTCGCCCAGGCCCAGCACAAGGTCAAGGAACTTTACGACGCACTCACCAAGAAAGGCGTCAACGTTCAGTTCGCCATTCACCCGGTCGCGGGACGAATGCCCGGACACATGAACGTCCTTCTCGCCGAAGCAGACATCCCCTACGAAAAATTGATCGAAATGGATGAAATCAACGGCGACCTGCCACAGACCGACGTTGCGCTTGTTATTGGAGCAAACGACGTCACGAACCCGGCAGCTCGAAACGATCCCGGTAGCCCGATCTACGGCATGCCGATCATCGACGTTGACAAGGCCCACACGGTCATGGTCATCAAGCGATCGATGAACTCCGGCTTTGCCGGCATTGACAATGAACTCTACACAATGGACCGCACGCTGATGTTATTCGGCGACGCGAAGAAATTCGTGGGAGACATCGTAAAAGAAATCGGCTCCGCGTAGCCGAGAAGCAACGGAAAGGGCCGCTCGAAATTCGGGCGGCCCTTTTTGGCTTTTGAATCTACGACGTTCGCCCACACCACAGGCAATAGCGCCTATACTAGCGGGGTCACAACGGCTCTTGCCATGTCCAATTCATCGATATTTCGTCGGTTGACGATCCTAGCCTCGCTCGTTCTTTGCACATCTCTTTCTCACGCCGACAGTGTGATCAAGGTGTTCAAGACCGCGAAGCTCAAAGTAACGATCCGAACCGCGTCTGTTCCAGATTCTTCTGGACACTTTTCGACCGGGATGAAGGGACTTCTTGAAATTGAACATGGAGGGCATGGCTATGTCTGGAAGCAGATCGACAAACAGACTAACCACGTCGATGTTCCCCTCGAAAACGTCGTCGTAGGGGCCTCGTCAGACCCGCCCGCAGGCGGCGATACATTTTACAAAGTTACGGGCGGCACTTACAAACTCGAAAAAGAAACGACGATCAAGATGAAGAAAGCGGGGGTCGAGATCACGATTCCAGCGAATACCATCGTTAACTTAAACCTACCGGACAAGCTCTCGCTAAACCTGAGCGCGGGGAACGGAAGCGTTGTGAAGACCCCAGTCGGTGGGACGCAGGTGACGCTCAGTGAACTCACTTTGGAGAAGGGCGGATACTACGGGTCTGGCACTCTCCACATGGTCGACGCGAACCTGCCTGGGGTATCCGTCGGTAACGCCGTATTCGACTGGAATCTTGGCATCGGCTCGGAAGTCGACCCCAGCTCCAAGTTCTCCATCAGCCAAGTCGGCGCCGCGGATATGGATATCGCGATCGATCTGCCAGGGATTGGCGGCACCGAATCGAATCCATGCACGCTCAAGGTCAAAGGCTTCAAGCTAAACGACGACGGAGACACGACATTCACGTCAGGAACTCTCGTCGCTCCACCGGCAGGCATTCGAATCCCGCTCGCGAATCCTGCGAACTTCGCAATCATTCTCTACAGCGGCACGATCACGATGGCTGACGGAGAATTGACGAGCCTCGCGATTTCCGGCGGCGTTGAACTTCCCCCTGATTTTGCACCTGAGGGTATCAATTCTGCGGTAGTCATCCCCGTCAACTTTACGATCGACGACGGCTCCGAGGAGCAGTTTGCATCGGCGTCGCCCGTGCTCTTGAAGAAGAAGATGCGGTTGCTGATCAAAAAGCATCTTCCCAAGATCAGCGTGAAAATGGGCGAGTTCAAGCTGACGGTCGCGGCGGGAGATTACGCAATCGACCTCGCGAAGAAAGGCACATTCGATTCGCCGTATCTGGTTGCTTCGTCGCCCGCGCTTGACCCGGCGTGGATGGGGATCATCATCAAGAAGGCGACTCTCGAATTCCCGAAGGAATTCGGAACGGGGAGCACCGTCGAGGTCACGAACGTTTTGATCGGCCCCGGCGGACTGAACGGAAACTTCAGCGCAAACAACTTCAAAGTCCCCTACTTCCCGAACAGCACTCTGACGACTTTATCCGGCACCTTCTTGCAAGGAAGGTTGACATCGTGTACTGGAAAGGGCAAGATCCACATCGCGGACCTGAAGTCCGACCTAACGGTGGGCGTCACTGTCACCGGCTCGGGTGCCTTCACCCTGACGGCGGAGCAGGGGCAGTCTGTTCCTGTGGATGCGTTCGGTGGAAAGGTCTCCATTCAGGTCGACCACGGCACGTTTAAATACGACGACGCAACGGACTCAGGAGCAATTTCACTCGCAGGGTCACTCACTTTTGCCGACTCCGTTCCAAGCCTCGGGGGCACGACGCTCGGGTTTCAGGACCTCACGATTTCAACCGCAGGCAAGGTTAGTGTTAAAGGTGGATATGTAGATCTTCCCCATCCGGTTAAAGTTCCACTTGGCCCAGTTTCGATCACGCTGGAACAGTTCGGAATTGTCACCCATACCGAAACCCAGCCCGCCTACAGTTCGCCCGCGATCAAACTCACCGGGTCGGTGACCGTTTCCGACGACCTGCCCATCAACGGGTCGGTCGGTTTCGACGGACTTACGATCTACAAGAACTCGGCGAATGATCTCAAGGTTGATTGGGAGTCAATCTCGCTGGACATCGCCATCGACAAGATCGGCAGCCTTCACGCCGAGATAGAAAAAGGGGACTTCCCGGACTCAGACTACACAGCATTTCTGAATGCCAACCCGGCCGTTCCGAGCAAATGGCGCAACCACGCGCCGGTCACCTGGCTCAAGGGAGAAGGCAAGCTCACGCTCGACTGCCTCAAGGCGGGATCGATTGATATCGAATTCCTGGCAGCTCCGAAGGCTTGGTACGTCAGCATCAACGTCCCCCTGCCAAACGGAATCAAGCTTGGGAATTCCGGGCTAGCGCTGTTCGCGTTCACGGGCGGACTCGGGCGAAATGTCACCTCTTACTCAGGTGATTCGGGAATGGTTGGCGTTCCAAACATCGACTACGACCTGATTCCTCTGCCGCCGGACATTCCCGCCGGAACTCCGAATTGGGACAAAAAGTGGCTGTTCAAAGCTGGCACCACGATTGGAACCGTTGACAAATACACCGTCTGGGGTGACGTCGTCTTGACCGCGAGCATTGGCACGTCGAGTTTCTTTATCGATCTCGATGGGAAATTCTACATTCTGCAGACGATGGCCCCCGCAACGCGGGCGAACCCCGACCGATACGCTCACGTTAACCTGCACTACGATTCCACTCTCGAAACCTTCACCGCGACCGCAACTGCAGACCTGTATTTCCCGACAAAAGCATCTTCGGTGTTGCACGCCTATGCGCCGATCAGCCTTCTGATTTCACCCACCGCAAAGCACTTTTACATTGGTGGCAACATCCAACAGAATCCGGGAAGTCGTCCAACGATGACTGATCCGGCGATTTTGGCTGTCGGACCCTTTTCCGGTCAGGGCGTGATGATGTTGGACTTCCCCAACTCCCAAGGGGTCTATCTCTTCAAAACAGGCGGAATCATCGGCGCAAGCCTCTCGTTTGAAGCGGACCTCAACTGGTGCAAACTCTCTGGCGGCCTCAGTGCAGACGCGTACTTCTACTGCGATGCTTCCTTGCTCGCCCCGACCGCGACTACTCCTCTGAAATTCAACGGAGCCAACGGCCAGATTGGACTCGAGGCGGCGCTCTACGGAGATGCTCGGATTGGCAAGCTATCCTGGGGCTTTTCCGCAACCGGTCACGCCGACATCTCGGCTTATCTCGACCCCAACTACAAGCTGTCAGGAACGGGCACGCTCGCCGGAAGTGTTGCGTTTGGCAAATTCCATAAGGGCTTCACCAAAGGATTCTCCTTCTGAGATCAACAATGAAAAAGAACCGCATTCTTCTCGCAACGTTGATCACCACCGCGGTTTCGGTGGGGTTTGCGACTCGGGGGACCTCGCCGCAAGCCGAGGCCAGAACTGTCCAAATGTGGACCGCGACGAATGGTGCTCGACATCAAGTCGAATTCCGATGGATTCCTGAGGAGGGGTGGCTCTCGCCCGAAGGCTACAACCTGTACCGAATTCAAGGCGCGGCTGCAACCAAGGTCAATGATCGACCGATCCTCCCCGATCAGGCTGAAATTGCGAAGGATCTTCCGCTGAAAGAGATGATCACGACCGCCTCCCAGGCACTCTCCACTCCGGGTCAAGCCCAGGTCAAAGCGGTCGTTTCCGGCTACAAGACGAGAACAGTGCGCGCACGAGAGGAGTTTCTAGCCGCTCGGCGAGAGGCTCAGATCGCTATTGCTGCACCTTCCGGCCAGGTCGCTGGCAGGATCAGGACCCAAATCGCGAGCAACCCCAAGGTCAAGCAGATGCTGGAGAAGAGGCTGGCACCTGCGAGAAAAGCGGCTGGTGTGCTCAAGTCCACGAATGCAACTCCCGCCGTCTCGCGAGACGAGAACATTCTGGATGCTCGCGACAGTTTACGAATGGCTAGTCTAGTCAGCGCGAAGACCGCCCAGCAGCTTGGAATGTCGTATTCAGATGACAAGGTTGTGGTTGGCCAAAGCTATTACTACGAACTCAGAGCGATCACGAAGGGGCAAGAATCGCTCGCTGTTCGAACCCGAGTCACGGTCGGACAAGACACACCGGCGATCAAACCAATCGTGGAAGATCCCATCCAGCTCAGCCAGACCGAAGTTGGCCTCCACTTCTCTGCTTTGAGCGATTCGGATTCAGTTGAGCATGGCCTGATTCAATACAACGTCTATCGGGTGGTCGATGGGGTTCGTACGCTCGTTAATGGCGACAAGCCGATTGTTCAGTCTTACGCTCCCACCACCGACGGAAAGCTCCAGGAACACCTGCTCACATTTGCAGACGCTAAGGCACCCGCTCGAAAGAGCTTTTCCTACGAAGTAGAAGCAACCGACATTTTCGGAAGGAAAGCTTCGACCAGCGTCGCTTGCACAATGGCCGATCTCGCCGAACCCCTTGAGCAGCCCGTTCCGATTTGCGTAGGTCCTCTTGAGAAAGGGCTGCCTTCAGTCAAGAATCAGAAAGATCTCGCCGTCGGAATCTATTGGGTACCGGCCCGCCACACAACGGAAGATACGCCGACTTCAATTGCCAATGAAGGTCGCGGCGAGGGAAGGAAGACATGGGAAAAGATCGTCTATGTGGTTCTGCGACGTGATGCTGAAGCTTCGTCTTCAAATCCGGTTGTTGTCTCAGATCAACTCACCGCCGCAGGCACTCCGGTCACGGACTTTAGCGAATTGACCGTCGGTGCGATGCTGAAGCTTTATCCGGGAATCGCTTCCCAACTCAATCCGCTCATGAAGACAAAGACGAATCCAGGTGGAATGACCGAAGATTCTCCCGCCTCGCTGCTGTTTAATCAAAGGAAATACCCTTCGCTCCCAAATTGGAGATTGGACGTCGTCAAGCTAGTGGACACGAAGACGAATCCGGATCACTACTACACCTACCAACTCACCGCGGTTCTTAGTCGAAATGGAAGAAACGGAATCCACCAGAATTCAGGCAAGGTGGGAGTCCCGGCTCTCATCGTCCCTGGCTCGCCTTCTGAGGTCCAGCAATCAAACGTTCTCGCACCTTCAACGCCTGCCGAGTACCAGTCGTTGAAGGCTCGAGGGGCGATGACGAATGCATCAAGTCGACAGCTTGACCAAGGGAGACTCAGCGCACAGGGTGCCTTGTTGAAACCGGTCACGGCAGGAGTTGGGCGCGGGGCCGCGCAGGTCACATCGGGCAAGAGTTCGGCTACTCAAGCGACAAAGAAAAAGCCAGTGGTGGTCGGAGTTCAGACGAACTACGGCCGAGTCGTTTCGCTCAACTGGCAGGCACCGCAGTACATCACCCCAGTTTTTTACCGCGTCTACCGTGCTGTCGCTACCGGATATCGAACACCGTCGGGAGAATCCACATCAGTCGGACTTCGACGAGCGACCGCGGGAACCTCCAAGCTCAAGTCGGAAGCTCAGGTCCAAACGGGAGGGGCGTCGAAAGTGGCCAAAGTCGCGACTCAGCGGCCTCTGCTTCAGAGAGGTGTGGCACTTGCCGGGACGGCCAAATTTATGGGTGAGTTCACTCCCGGAGCTGATGAATACAGTTTGCTTGGGGCCACAAAAGATGCAGAAACCGCCTTCACAGATCTCGTTCCCCGAAGTCAGTCGATGAGCTACTACTATGTCGTCGAGCCCGTGAACCGCTGGGGACAAGCGGGATCTCGATCGGCTCCGATGAAGGCAGCACTAGATCCGAGTTTGAATCCATCTGTGCCGATTATTGAGTCCGTGGCAGCTGAGAACGACGGCTCTGTGAAGCTGATGGTTGCAATGAATTTGGCCGAAGAGAAGGTCACTAAATACGAGGTCTACCGCATGGAAGTGCCGATGCCGGTCGTTCCAAAATCCAAAACTGACCCGACCAAGCCTGTGCGGCCAACCTTCGCGGGCGCTGCCGCGATCAAGGTGAATAAGCTGACAACCGCGCCCGCCAAAACGATCGCTCAAGGTTCGTCGGCAAAGGGCCGATTTGGAGTAGGTGCGAAGCCGGAGAAGTCGGTTCAGACAAAGGAACTTCAGGGAAATCTCTTCGCCGTAAAAGCACCGGGAACTGCAGGCGCGAAGCTCGTTGCCAACCCGCAGATGAATCTTGCGAACTACACTCTCTTGACGACCCTAACGCCAAGTGCGGCAACCGGCGCTGGCCTACCATTTGATGATACGACCGTTCAAGGCGGCAAGGCGTACGTCTACCGCGTCGTTGCGATCAATGTCGCTGATCTCAAATCAGATCCAACGTTGCCTTATGATGGGATACCGATCAAAGTCGTAGCGGACCCTCCCACGGTTGATCTGGGGACCGCTCCGTTCGACGAGATCACGTATACGATTACTTTCAAAGTCAATCGCCCTGCGTCTGGCGCGAACGCCTATCTGATCGAACGGTCTTCCGATGCGGGCGTCACGTGGAAGGATCTCGGCGCAAGAGAATGCGTTGGACCGGTCACCATCGTGGACGACAAGCCGGTTCGAGGCGGGCAAACCTACCTCTATCGAGTGTCGTCGGTCGACTTCGCAGGGAATGTCTCGACACCGGTTGAGGTCACGGTAGTAACCGGTGTGTGAGTCTAGAACTGCGCGAGGATGAGCGGAGGTGTAGCCACCGGCGTGGCAGAAATCGTGATCGCACCGCGAGTTGCTGTGGTTGCGATATCCGCCTCGGTGGCGTTTCGAGCGTGGATTCTCGCGAGCACTTGGCCCTTGCGCACTTCAGTTCCGATCGGCGCGAAGAGCTCGATTCCGACGGAGAGGTCGAGGATGTCGTCCTTTTTGTGACGCCCGCCCCCGAGGTCAATGACGGTCAAGCCGATCGTGCCTGCATGAATTCGCTCTACCCAGCCGTCGTCGGGGGCGAGAACTTCTTGAATGGTTGGAGCCTTGGCGAGCGATCCTCGCACCTCCGCGAGGGTGAGCGGGCCGCCTTGAGCCGCGATCCACTCTCTCGCCTTCTCTGCAGCCTGCCCGCCGGTAAGAACTTTCTCGGCGAGATATTCTGCGTCTCTATCGTCTTTTGAGATCCCAGCCGCAACGAGCGTCTCGCTCGCGAGCAACACGCATAGTCGTCGGAAGCGAAGTGAACTTGGCGAAAGGGGCATGCCCTCAAGGACGTCAAGGGCTTCTCGAATTTCGAGAGCGTTGCCGATGCACTGTCCAAGCGGTTCATCCATTGCAGTCACGGCCAGTCGGATGTTGAGGCCAGCTTCCTTGCCCGTAGCGGCGAGAGCCTTCGCGAGTTCAATCGCTCCCTCTTCCGTCTTCATGAAGGCACCAGAGCCGCTCTTGACGTCGAGGACGACGGTTTCGGCTCCACCTGCAATCTTTTTGCTGAGAATGCTAGAGACAAGCAGGGGGATCGATTCTACGGTCTCGGTGACATCTCGGAGTGCGTAAATGACCTTATCCGCCGGTGCGAGGTTTGGGGTCTGTCCAGTCAGCGCAAGGCCAATCTTTGCCGCCTGATCTTTCATCTCTTGGGGAGAAAGGTCGACTCGAAAGCCGGGGATGGCACAGAGTTTGTCAACCGTGCCGCCTGTCACACCAAGTCCTCGGCCACTCATCTTCACCAACGTGATTCCGCAGGCGGCGAGTAGCGGTAGGAGGACGATCGTTGTTTTGTCGCCGACTCCGCCCGAACTATGTTTGTCGACCCACGGCTTTGGCAAGCCGGTGAGATCGATTCGTTCGCCAGAGTCGGCCATGCCAAGAGTAAGCCACGCGGTCTCCGCGTGCGTTAGCGGATGAATGTAGGCGGCCATGAGCCAAGCCGCAATTTGGTAGTCGGGAATCTCTCCGCTTGCGGCCCCATCGGCCAAAAATCGAAGTTCGGCCTCAGTGTTCGGACCGCCGTCTCGGCGTTTTGCGATGATCGGTTGGAAGTTCATGATTAGAACCTGTAGGGGGGGAGTTGAACACCCTTTTCGGTGATGATTCCGGTGATCAACTCACCCGGCGTTACGTCGAAAGCCGGGTTCCAAACTGGGCATCCATCTGGCCCAACTTGGATGCCTTCGATGTGCGTGAGCTCTTCGCTTGAACGCTCTTCGATGGGGATCAGATCGCCAGTTTCGAGGGTCCGATCTAGAGTTGAGGACGGAGCTGCAATGTAGAACGGAATCCCGTGGTGAGTAGCGAGCACTGCTAACATGTAGGTTCCAATCTTGTTCGCGGTATCTCCGTTCGCTGCGATCCGGTCTGCACCTGCGACAACCATATTTACCTTTCCTTGGCGCATGAGCATTCCTGCCGCTGAATCGGCAATGGAATGGAAGGGAATCTGGTCTTTCGTCAGTTCGTAAGCGGTCAGTCGAAGTCCTTGCTGACGGGGGCGAGTCTCGCAGGAATAGACCTGGATCGTCGGATCGGCAGCGTAAGCAGACCTGATCACTCCAAGAGCGGTGCCGTGACCGCCGGTGGCTAAGGCACCGGTATTGCAAATCGTCAGAATGCTCCAGCCTGGCTTGACCAACTGAGCGCCTGCACTACCGATAGCGAGGTTCATCTTGATGTCCTCCTCTTCGATCTGTTTTGCTTCAGCAAGCACAGCTTCAAACTTCCAAGAGTTCATGGACGAAATGCGGTCAAGCGCCCAAAATAGGTTGACGGCTGTCGGACGGGACGCCGCGAGGATGGCGTGTGCCTCTGCTCGATCTGCACCATTTTTTGCGGCGAGTGCCATCCCATAGGCAGCGGCGATTCCGATTGCAGGAGCTCCTCGGACGACCATGTCGCGAATCGCGACCGCGACCTCTTGGTGGGTCGAGAGCGTAATCCACCGCTCCTGGGTGGGGAGAACACGCTGGTCGAGCATCCGGAGAAGCCCATCTTCCCAGCGCATATGAACAAGACTCATGATCGAGAGCGTACCAACCGTAAGCTACTCAGTGTCGTTACCGTCAGGGTCCATCCAGTGCAAAGTCTCGACCTTCACAAGGTCGGTGAAGAGGATTCCATTGAGGTGATCCACTTCGTGCTGGACCACTCGCGAGGGGAGGCCTTCGAGTTCCCAAGTCACAGGTCGCCCCTTTCGGTCCAGGCCTTCGACTTCCACATACTCTGCACGCGTCACGTCGCCGTAAAGGCCAGGGATGGACAGACAACCCTCTTGGCCAGTCTGCGAGCCTTCCATTTTCACAATTTTAGGATTGATCAAGGCTGACGGTCGCATTCCGTCTGGAGAGACAACGATTAGTTTTTGGAGGACTCCAACCTGAGGTGCGGCGAGGCCGATGCCATTTGCCTTCCGCATGATTCGCATCATGTCATCGATGAGCAGATGTGTCTTCTTGTTGATCTTGACGATGTCGACCGCTATTCCACGCAACACTGGATCAGGGACCTTGAATACAGGCCGCTCATGATTTCGCACGTAGAGATATTGATATTCTGGCGGGACAACAATTTCCATTTCTTTACATTATGTCGGCTCAAAGAAGCGGATCATGCGACCATCCGAGTGTGACTACCCGAGGAATTCCTGCAAGGTCGAGATCGGTCGACAGGTGAGTCCAATGTTGGGCCTCGAACAGCTCACGAACTCCTGTCGCCTGGAGGTACCCAACCTCTAGCGCGACTACTCCTCCGTCGGGCAAGTAGGAACCTGCTTCTTCGGCGAGTCGGTGAAAAATATCGTAGCCTGTTGGGCCCGCAAAGAGTGCAACGTGCGGCTCGTGATCCACAACCATTGGCGGCAGGGGCTCCTCGGTTCCGATGTAGGGAGGGTTGGAGACGATCACGTCAAATTCTTCACCGAGCAAACCGCCGAGCAAGTCCGAATGGACAAACCGAACGTTTGCATCGTGAAAGCGGGCATTTGCAGATGCGATTGCAAGTGCTTCTTCGGAGAGATCGACCGCAGTGACTTCCCACTCGGGGCGTTCGAGTTTGAGCGTCACTGCGATGCAACCGCTCCCCGTCCCGATGTCAAGCACACGAACGGGCTCAGTCGCGGGGAAGCGCGCTAAAGTCGATTCGACCAAGATCTCCGTCTCGTGTCGAGGAATCAAAACGGCTGGCGAAACACCAAAGGGTCGGCCAAAGAACTCACGCCATCCGACGATGTAGGCGAGTGGCTCATGATTGAGCCTTCGGAGCAGGAGTGGCTCGCCCGCTAGCTCGGGGAACTCCCGGTCTGAGTGTGCGATCAACCAAGAGCGATCGACGCGAAGAATGTGTCGTGCAAGCACGATCGCCTCTGTTCGGGCTTCGTCAATTCCTCCGTCTCGGAGGCGATGCTCCGCGTACCTCAGCCACTCTTGAACCGTCATCGCAAGCGGTTCTTGACGATGTATTCGTCCACTACTTTTTTGGCGTCATCTACGCTTAGCCCGATCTGCTCCCGGAGGTTGGTGACTGCAGACTTGCGATCGTTCGGGTTGATAGTCAGGATTTCAGAGATCAACCGCTCCGCCCGATCCTGGATCTTTTGCCCAATCTCCTTGCGTCGCTGCTTTTTCTGTTGCTTCTCAACCCATCTCTCAAAGCCAGCTCGATATTCCGCACTCTTGGTGTTAAACACACTAAATGCGTGAGTAACGATTCCGAGTCCCCAACCGCCCATCACGATGCCGGGCCAAAAGATGCCGGATTTCACCTTCAAAATATAGAGGACGATCAAGAAGGCGTTTACTGCCAAGTAGGTCACGCAGTGGCCAGCAAATTCTCCTCGTTGCTCTTTAGAATATTCCCTACGGAATTCGTCCATCTCGTGCCGAGCCAGCACTTCTTCTTCGGCAGCCACAAGTTGCTCAGGTGTGATGCCAATTTCGGCTGCCGTATCGAGGAGTCTTTGGCGCGAAAGGCCATCGGTGTTCGATTTGGCCGACGCAACTCGAAGGATCTCCTCTGCTTCTTGATCAGAGTAATGTTCGCGCACGCAAACAGTTTAACGCGGGATCGAGTAGAACGGTTGCGATGGATCAGGTCTACATCATTGGTGGAGGACTCGCCGGGCTATCGTGTGCTCGATCTCTGCAAAAGGCGAATGTGCCCTTCCAGCTGTTCGAGGCAAGCGATGGACTCGGTGGGCGCTTACGCAGCGTTGACGTCGGCGGATTCAAACTCGACAGGGGCTTCCAGGTCGTCTTTGATGCTTATCCAACTATCAGAGAGCTTGGCGCAGACCTGGTGTTGCATCCATTCACGAACGGCGCAAAGATCTTTGACGGTAATCGCCTGCTCACATTCGATCCTGCAGACCTCATCGGCGCTGCAATGAGTCCAGTGATGTCGTTGCTCGATAAGTTGAAATTGCTTCAACTCCGAAAAAAGGCGATCGGCTTTGATATTGATTCGGCACTCCCTGAGCTAGACCGAACGATCCGGGACGAGATTCAAGGGTTCTCGGCTAAAGCTCGACATCGATTTCTCATCCCGTTTTTCGGTGGAATCTTTCTCGATCCCTCGCTGTCCAGTTCAGCCGATCAGTTCCTGTGGGTGTTTGGCCATCTTGCCCGTGGCTCGGCGTGCGTTCCGGAAGGTGGAATCCAATCAATTCCCTTGCAACTCGCCAAGGACCTGCCGTCGGATTCGATACATTTGAATAGCCCCGTCAAGCGGCTGACGTGGGAGGATGACCGAGTTTCAGGGTTTGAGCTCGCGGACGGGGCTAGCGTTCGGTCAAAGAATGTGGTGCTCGCACTAGATCCAATGACGTTAGCTCGGTTTCTTCACCAAGACGTTCCGCCAGCTGGGAAGTACTGCACGACTCTGCACTTCGGATCATCGAAACCCATAGTCGAAGGGAAGTTTCTCGTGTTAAACGGTGGCGTCGGTGGACTAGTGAACGAGGTCGCCCCAATGAGCAATGTCTCTCCGAGCTTGGCGCCGTCGGGCCAACATCTCTTTTCCGCAACGATTCTCGGACCTTGTGCTCGGTCAGATGCTGACCTTGAGCGAGCCGTGGTGAAAGAACTCAGCGAGTGGTTCTCGAACGCAGACGCGGAGTCGTGGAGACTGCTTCAGATTGATCGAATCACGTACGCTCAAATGCCACAAGAGCCCGGGTTCCGAGATCGCCGTCCAGCGATGTACAGCGAGGCTGAGGGCGTCTGGATATGCAGTGAACTCATTGAAAATAGCTCGATCGAAGGCGCGATTGTCGCTGGGCAGCGCGTAGCGGCGGGTTTACTGAATCAGAGATGAGAGTCGGCATTATCGGCGCAGGCATCAGTGGACTCGCTTGCGCCCGAGACCTCCAGCAACATGGGTACGACGTTGTGCTCTTCGAGAAAAGTCGAGGGCCGGGCGGCCGAGCCGCGACGCGTCGGAAGGATGGATTCGTCTGGGATATTGGAGCAACGAGTATTGCTCCTCGTGGAAAGCGAATTGAAAAGGTGATTCTGCAGGAGCTACCGACAGAAGAACTCGTCGAGATCACCAAGCCGATATTTGAACATCACAACCTGCGGGTGACGCCAGGTGATTCTCGCAAGAATGTCCGACGCTACACCTACCGTTCTGGCATTAGCAAACTAGGGAAGCTGCTGGCAGAAGGGCTCGACGTTCGATGCGAAACCCAGGTTGATGGAATTGAGCGGGTCGGAGCTAGGTACAGGGTGGCGGCAGAAGAGTTTGACGTCGTGGTGCTGACCCCGCCGACTCCCCAAACTTCCGCGCTGCTCTGGACGATTGATGAGCGCCGGGCGAACGGTGGTGTGAGATACCGGAGTTGCCTCAGTATTGGCCTCGGATTCGACCACCCGTTACCAAATTTGGCATATCACGCCCTCGTAGACGCCGCTGGCGGGCACCCTCTGATTTGGCTCAGCTGCGAGTCGGTCAAGAGTCCAGGGCGTTGTCCGGAAGGTGGTGCGTCTTTGGTAGCTCAGTTGAGTCCTGGGTTTTCGCTTTCACACTACGAGAACTCAGATGCCCAGCTGGTTGAAACCGTGCTCGACTTTTTGGACCGCATTTTCGGTCCCAGCTTCCACGCACCGGTCGCCAGTGACGTCATGCGGTGGAAATATAGTCAGCCGGAGAGCCTCTCGCTTTTCCCGACCGTGAACCCCGAAGGCACGCGAGTCGTCGTAACGGGTGACTCCGTCGCGGGCGGAAGAATTGAAGATGCATTCGAATCCGGTCTTTATGCGTCTGAACATATACGAGCAATTGCATGATGCAAAAACACAACAGTTCATGGATGATCTGCGGGATTCTCTTCCTGCCCGCCCTTGCCAGCGCCCAAACCAAAATGAAGGTTGTGATGGGTCAGCAGGAGATCGGGGAAGCGACATTTAGCTACCACCTCACCGAGAACGGCTCTAAGACCATGGAGTCGCGCATGTCGGTGACGATGTTCGGCAAGGACATGACGATCACCCAGACGACCACGATCAATGCGCTGGGTGTTCCCACGCGAAGAGTTCAAGAGATCAAGGTTAAGTCACCGAGGGCGACCATGCTCACGATTGCCGAATTCTTCGAAAACGGTGCTCGAGTGGTCGTAGATAAGAACGGTTCGAGGACCCCGACCAACGTTGAGCTGCCCAAGGGATACACGATTACAGATCCGAGCGAGTTCTGGTTCTTCCGCGACCGACCGAGCGTTGGACAGAAGGTCGAATCGTATTCGTTGAACCTAGAATCGCAGAAGTGGGAAAAGGTTGAGATCGTCTACGAAGGGCGACAGACGGTAAAGATTGACGGCAAGAGCTACCCTGGCCACAAGATTGTTAGCACGAAGGCAGGCGCCAAGTCTACGATGATTGTAGATGACAAGGGTCGGCCGATTCAAATGGATGGCCCGATGGGTTTCAGGATGGAACGAGCAAAGTAGCTCGGTCGGCGATTCCCCGGAATCTTTACTTCGTCCGAATTGCGTAAAATGCGCCATGCGTCTCGCAATCACACTGTTGGCCACTCTGTCGGTTCTCACCCCCGTCACAGCTTTGAACTTCCAAGTTCTGGCCCCCACGCCACAGGGTGTGACCTATCCAGTGTTCGAGACAGACAAGATCTCGCCCGCCGAACACGCACAACGCCGAGAAGCAACAAAGAAGCAGATGATGCAAGACAGCGTCTCTGTGATGTTTACAAATAATGAGCACCTTCGCAATAGCGACTGTGATTTCAAGTTTCGTGCTGACTCGGACTTTCTCTATCTGACAGGCTTTACCGAACCCGATGCAGCACTCATCCTGGCACCAGGTGGGATCATGGTCGACGGCAAAATGACAACCGAGGTTCTGTTCGTAAACGAGAGAAGCGCTCAGTCTGAGACCTGGCTTGGATATCGAATGGGTTCGAAAGACGGAAAAACTTTGCTCGGGGTCGAGACAGTGCTCCCGAACTCCCGCTTTAGTGAGGTGCTGGAATCGCTCACTCCTGCCCGAGTTATGACCATGCGGGTGCCAGAAGGACACCGTGGAATGCTCGGCACGATGTCAGACAGCTACACAAAGTGGCTCGGAGGCAAGCAGACAGCTGGAATGCTCGGTCGAATTATCGGCAAGCTCCGAAGCATTAAGTCGCCGGCCGAAATCAAGTTGATTCAGCACGCAGTGGATGCGTCAGTCGATGGTCACGTCGAGGCGACTCGTAGCTGTGAACCTGGCATGCGAGAATACGCACTCCAAGCAGTCCACGAATTCTGTTTCCGAAAGAACGGATGCGAAGCGGAAGCCTACGACTGTATCGTCGGGGGAGGGGCCAACGCCACGATCTTGCACTACATGTCCGATCGTGCCGTCCTGAAGAGCGGCGATCTATTGTTGATGGATTGCGCCGGAGAGTATCACGGTTATGCAGCGGACGTGACGCGGACAATCCCGGTGAACGGCAAGTTTTCACCAGAACAAAAGGCGATCTATAACCTTGTCCTTGACGCTCAAAACGCAGGAATCAAGGCGTTGGTGAACGGAGCTAGCTTTGGAGCAGGGCAGCAGGCGGCTTCGAAGGTGCTAGGAACGGGCTTGGTGAAACTTGGAATCATCAAGGGAGAGCGAGAACTCGGTCGCTACTTTATGCATGGAGCAAGTCACACGATGGGTCTCGACGTTCACGACTCCTTCGCGGCTAAGCTCGAACCAGGCATCGTGATGACGATGGAGCCGGGCATCTATATCAAGTCAGGCAGCCCGTGCGATAAGAAGTGGTGGAATATCGGCGTGCGAATCGAAGACGATATTTTGATCACAGAGAAGGGACCCGTCAACATGAGCGCAGGTGCCCCCCGCGAGATCGCAGCCATCGAAAAGCTGATGAAGGATAAGGGCGTCGGAAATTTGAAGACCGGGAATTTGGCTAAGAAGTAACCCCTATGCGCATTGATTTGGTGATATTCGTGCAATGCATAGACCTGAAACCCTTATACTCTTTTCGGTCACTTTGGCCATAAGGGTGTTTCAATGAAGATGCGTAGAATTATTTCGGGGCTACTGTTGGTCGCCCTGAGTGTTGGGTTTGTGATGCCGGCGGCATCCGCTCATAGTCAAACAAGTGCACAGCGGGAGGCTCAGCGTAGCGCCGATGAGGCGCGGCGGCGAAACGAAGAAGAAACGAGGAAGCGAAATGAAAAGCTTGATCGTGACAGACAGGATCGCGAGCGCCGGGCCGCCGAGGAACGAGCGCGTCAACAAGAAGCAGAAAACCGTCGACTTGCAGCACAAAGGGATCGGCAGCGATCTGAGGAAGCAGAACGACGACGTGAAGCCGACCGAATCAATGCGCAGAGAATAGAGCAAGAACGCCGACAACGAGCGGCAGAAGAAGCTCGCCAAAAAGCCGAACGAGACGCCGCCGAGAGAATAAATCGAGCAAACGAGGCTGAGCGTCGCAAACGAGAAGAGGCCGCCCGTGAACGTAATTCAGAAGAGGTCCGCCGACACAACGCTCAAATCGAGCAGCAGCGGAGGCTAGAAGCTGAAAGGCAGGCCCGCCATCGCGAGGAAGCCGAGAAGATCAACCGTGCGAACGATGCCGAACGTCGTCGTCGTGAAGCAGCTGAGCGGGGCCGAAACGCCGAGCAAGTTCGAAAACACAACGCCGAAGTCGATCGTCAAAAGCGTCTTGAAGCAGAGCGATCAAACGACTGGAGGCGAAAAGCCGAAAGCATGAACCAAGCGAACGACGCTGAGCGTCGCCGGAGAGAACTCGCCGAGCGACAGCGAAACGCTGACCAAGTACGAAAACACAATGCCGAAGTCGATCGTCAAAAGCGCCTGGAAGCGGAGCGGCAAAACCACGGTCGACAGGAAGCCGAAAAGATCAATCGTGCGAATGACGCCGAGCGAAAGGCGAAAGCTGACGCACACGCACGAGAGGTCGCAGCAGGACTTGCATGCGCTGACTGTGGCCGAACGCCTAGTGACTTTGGCGCTGGACCAAAGGGCATGGCAGCGTTCCGGACTCACATGCAGACCCACAAGCTCAAGCAAAAGGGAACTGTGAAGCCACCTGCAAAGCATCCCAACACCGGTGCCGGTGAGAAGAAGAACGTTCCGCCAGGAGCGATCAACGGCGGCAAGATCAAGCCCTGAGTCAACATTGCGCCCCGCTCTCCCTGGAGTGGGGCCCTCTCTAACTTTGAACGCCACATGACGGGCTTTCGGAGCGTATCCAATGGTTAGCCTAATCCTTAACGGCTAAGCGACTATAATAGATAGAGCACCCAATGGGTCCACTTCTCCCGATTCTCATATTGCTTTTTTGGCAGAGTCCCTCAACTTTTGAGCGGCTCGCCTTTGAGGGTCGATTTCCGAGCACTCAGCTTGTCTACGCTACGACAGAAACGTGGGTGGGCGAGCGGCCTGCAGTTGAATCTGCAGATGTTCGGGAGTACTCGCGAGCGGTGGTTCGAGTTTTACACTCGGCTCGAACTGAAGAAGTCCAGCCTGAGATCATAGTGAACTCGGAGCTAGTCGTCCCTCAAGATGACTCTAGCGCAAAGGTCCAACCGGGATTTGCGACTTCTCAGCGGTCGAGAGACGGCCCTCGCTAACGTCAGAACCACGACTTGAGTCGATTCTCCCCGGCCCCGTGCCCGAGGCAGAAATCTGCGTGGTTGCTTGACGTTGCATGCCAGTCCCCCTGAAACGACATGAATTTTTTACGCAAGATATTTGACACAAGCAAGCGCGAAGTTGACTCGCTCCAGCCGATCCTCAATCAGATGAACGGCCTCGAATCGGCCATCTCTGAGCTGAATGACGAGCAACTCCAGGCCAAGGGTGCCGAGTTCAAGGAACGCGCTCGTGGCGGTGAATCACTCGAAAAGTTGCTCCCCGAAGTCTTCGCCGTCGTGCGTGAAGTCAGCAAGCGAACGTTAGGAATGCGACAATTCGACGTGCAGCTTCTGGGCGGCGCAGTCCTCCACCAAGGCCGAATTGCCGAAATGAAAACGGGTGAAGGAAAAACCCTTGTTGCTGCAGGACCGCTGGTTCTGAATGCACTCACTGGACGTGGTGCACACCTTGTCACGGTCAACGATTACCTCGCCCGACGTGACGCAGTCTGGATGGGGCCGATCTACCACTTCCTCGGACTATCCGTTGGAATTATTCAGGGGCAGAGCCAGGAGAGCGATGAACTAGGTGGTTCGTACATCTACACTCCTGGTGCACCGCACGATGACCCTCGCTACCTCAACCTGGTCGAGTGCTCACGTCGTGACGCATACGGTTGCGACATCACCTACGGAACAAACCACGAATACGGTTTTGACTACCTTCGCGACAACATGGCGTTCAGCGAAGAAGATCTCGTGATGCGAGAACTCAACTACGCCATCGTTGACGAAGTTGACTCGATCTTGATCGATGAAGCTCGAACTCCGCACATCATCAGCGGACCTTCGGCCGAAGACGTTACTGTCTACAAGGAAGTGAACGAGGTCGTGAAGAAGCTCACGCCTGAAGTCCACTATACGGCAGATAAGAAGAATCACTCTGCCTCGCTGACCGAAGAAGGCATGGACAAGGTCGAGGAGATCCTCGGCATCCCAAACATTGCCGCCGATCCGAGAATGTTCCACCACGTCAACGCGAGCGTCAAGGCTTATGCCTTGTTCGATCGTGATATCGACTACATGGTTACAAAGGGCGAAGTCGTCATCATCGACGAAAACACCGGCCGGCCAATGTACGGACGACGATACAGCGAGGGCCTCCACCAGGGGCTAGAAGCAAAGGAGAACGTCACCGTGCAGCGCGAAAGCCAGACGGTCGCGACGATCACCTTCCAAAATCTCTTCCGACTTTACAACAAGCTCGCCGGTATGACGGGAACGGCAAAGACCGAAGAGGACGAGTTCCGCAAGATCTACGGGCTTGACGTTGTCACTGTTCCGACCCACCGACCGATGCTCCGTACCGACCAGCCCGACATCATCTACAAGACGATGGAGGCGAAGTTCCGAGGCATCTCGTGGGAGATCTTGCGACTTCACACCAAGCAGCAGCCTGTCTTGGTCGGAACTCGATCCGTCGAAATGTCAGAGCGAGTCTCCACCCGCCTCAACCCAGATCTGCTTCAACGACTCGTCATCGCAAAGCGACTCTATTCGATGGCCGAGCTTAAGAAAGAGATCAAGGGCGAAGCTAAGACCGAAGCGGTTGCACTCTATAACGTTGACCTCACCGAAATGAAGGATGGCCAGATCAAGCAAGTTCTGAGCACCCTAGGTCTCGGCGCAGATCTATTCAAGGGTGACTGGCTTGACTGGTGCTTGAACGATTGGGGACTTCCTGGCGACAACAAGGACATCTTGATTGACTGCCTAAAGAACGGTATCCCGCACAACGTTCTGAACGCAAAGTTCCACGAGCGAGAA
>JBBRHU010000007.1:0-23358 GCA_038222255.1 Fimbriimonadales bacterium
TGGGTCAGGGAGAGGCTCTTCGAACCAATCTAACACACACCCGAGCGAGAGGAAAGCCTGGATAGTGTGGCTCAACGGACGATGGAAGTTCCGAATCTTGATTCCGTTCCATGCAAGATCCAATGGGAAGGATTCCATATAGCGGTCCACGGTCCGATACAGCTTGTTTCCCTCAGCGTCCCTCACCCAGGTGTCTGTGGTTGAAGCCATGTTAGAGACGTTCACGACGATAATCTCGCCGCCGTCCCGCGCGACTCTGACCATTTCACGGATTGCCGAAATGTCGTCTTCGATGTCTAGCAAACTGAGGTAGCTCAGGACGATGTCGAAACAGGCGTCTGAGAAGGGAAGGTTCTCGGCGCCCGCCAGATGGTAAAAACCAGCCGGATCGAGCGCAAGTGCTCGGGAGATAAAGGCCTCAGTAGGATCGATCCCAACCGTCTCCGCTCCGCGGTGCTGTAGGACTCGACAGTAGCGCCCTTCGCCACAGCCTACATCGAGGATCTTGGCGCCCCCGACGAATGTCAGCAAGCGCTCCAGGGCAGGATCGAGAATCTCTTGACGCGACTTGTCGCCGAGTTCACCTTGCCCGAGAATCCAAGCTTCCGCTGAATATTCCCACCCAAAGTCAGCTCCATTTTCCATCGGAACGGAGAATACCAACGAACTGTCGGCGAGATAGATTATGATAGGCGCATGTCTGAGCAGACCGCAAATCATCCTCTAACCAAATACCGCTGGACGATTTGTGCCCTCATCTTCTTCGCGACTACCGTCAACTACCTTGACCGGCAGTTGTTCTCGCTTATGGTCCCGTTCTTTGAAGATGAGCTGAAGCTTGGACCGACCGACCTCGCGCTCATTAATGTGAGCTTCATCCTCCCTTACGGCCTGTCGATGATGTTTGTCGGGCGAGTCATTGACCGCATCGGAATCCGCAAGGGTCTCGGCGGTGCGTTCTTACTGTGGAATCTCGCGTCGATCGCCCATGCTTCGGTTCGCAGTCTTACCGGGTTCATGTCGGCAAGATTTCTGCTCGGTATTGGTGAGTCGGGAATGTTTCCCGCTGCAATCAAGACCATGACGAACTGGTTCCCGCTGAGGGAAAGGGCGTTGGCGACTGGCTACTTCAACGCAGGTTCGAACATGGGAGCAATCCTAGCTCCGTTGCTTGGCGTCGCAGTTGCTACTGTTTTTGGTTGGCGGGCTTGCTTCGTCTTGGTCGGTGGTTGCGGCATTGCTTGGATCTTCTTTTGGAACCGGATGTATGCCGAGCCCGAGGATCACCCGAAGGTCCACTCGACCGAGCTCGCCCACATCCGTAGCGACCTGAACGAGCACGAAGCTCCCCTGAGTGCGACCCAGTTGTTCTCGCTTAAGCCTCTGTATGGGTTGCTCTTCGCGAAGGCGCTTTCGGACGCGCCATGGTGGTTCTATCTGACGTGGATGCCGAAGTTCTTGGTCGACCAATTTCACCTCGACAAGACCTTCATGGCGATCGCAATTCCAGTGATCTACCTGATCGCAGATGTGGGTTCGATCGCGGGAGGCTGGATGTCTTCGGCGTTGATCAAGAAAGGGATGCCGGTAGGTAAATCGCGCAAGTTGACGATGCTGGCGTGCGCTCTTGCAGTCACTCCGGTCATGTCAGTCGGTTTGTTTGTTGACCGTCCGGCCCTTCTCGGTATCGGCAGCATCTATTGGGTCGTAGGGATCGTTGCTCTCGCCGCTGGCGCACACCAGGGCTGGAGTTGCAACATGTTCACCTTGGTCTCCGACACGATTCCCAAGAGCGCGATCGCGATGGCGATTGGTGTGATCAACGGGTTTGGAATGGTCGGAGCTTCAGCACTCCAATTTTTTGTCGGCCGCACTGTGCAGTTGACCAACTCCTACACGATCCCCTTCATGGTCGCAGGAAGCCTGTACTTGGTCGCACTGCTCGGTATCCAGATCATGGTTCCCAAAGTGGAACCCCACTTCCCGACCAAGAAGTCAAATATGCCGGCGGTTATCGCTGGTGGCCTCGCGATTCTTGCCGCGCTCGCCTTCCTTCAATACGATTCGAACAAACCACCCTTCAAGTCGCTTGACGACTATCGGCAGAAGCTGGAAGCGAAAGGCACCAAGATCATTGGTGGAAACGCAACCGCAACGATCGGCTGGATGAAGGGCCTGTGGTTCGAGCTAGAAGACAAGGCGGGCAAAACCAAGTTCGAACTCGTGAAGCTCGATACCCAAGGTCGTCCGTTTGTCGAGCCGAAAGGCGCGAAGGCATCGAAATATGAAGGACCTAAGGAAACCGAGCTAAAGGCGCTGATTGAAACCCCCGCTAAGTAGTTGTGCGTAGCTCTTGGCGATGAAGTTCTCAATTTGCCTCCTCTCTGTTGCCGCCGTTGGAATTATGGTCGCGGGTTGCGAGAAGCATCACGAGTCGAAAGCCGAGCTCAACTTGAATTCAGGGGAAATGGAGTTCAAGGCAGATAGCGGGGATGGCAATAAGACCGATATGAAGCTCGATTCAAAAGGTCTCTCAATTAACGCCGAGAGCAAAGAGGGCAGCCATGTGAACTTGGATGCCTCGGAAGAAAAGCTAAAGGTCAAGGCCAACGACAAGAACGGCTCCTTCGAGAACAACCTCGATATCACCGAGAGTGACGTCAAGCTTGACTATTACCCCGGTTCTGTCGCACTCAAAATCGCCTGTCTTCGTGCATCCAACAAGGACGAAGACGTCTGGGTCGCGACTCGAACGACGTCCGATTCGGCAAGCAAGGTGATCGATTTCTATGCAAGCAAGCTCGAAAATCCACACAAGAAAGTTGAGGACAACAAGACAGAACTCACCGCAAAGACCTCAGATGGCGACGACCTTACGGTCGGAGTCGAGAGCAAGGAAGGCGGCAAGACCACCGTCTCGCTTGCTCGCAGAGTGAAGAAGAACTCGAAGTAATTCGTTAGAGACACAGATCGAGTGGAAGATCGCTGATATCCCTCAGCCGGTTCCCTCCGACCATGATCTTCAGTAACTCGAGTGAGTCTGGATATCCCTCACATGCCCTCACCAGTTCCGGGAGGGCAAAGTGATAGACGCAATCAATCTCGCCTGTTCCAAGCGCGAGCGAGGCAATTCTGGATGGAAGTGGCTCGCCGGTCACAACTACGACGTGCGGGAGATACCCCTTCCGGTTCTTGATAAGGTTTAGCCCCTCCGACCTAGCATTTTGAGCTCGATCACTACGGATCGTCCACTTGCACGATATTGATGCGTGGAGGGAAGGTGAACGTGTGTTTGACTCCCGGATCGGGGAATATGCCCCTGATTGACGATCAACTAATTGAGCCCCCTTGTTGATGTCCTCGTCGGATTCGGGAAACCTACTGACGACAATATCGGGTTTGATGAAGTAGTCGCTACCTAGTGCTGTCGCAAGTTCAGGGTTTCCCCTCGCTGCATTATCAAGAGCGACCAGGTGGGCGTATTGAACGAATTGACTGAGCAAGGTCCGAGTTTTTCCGCCCTGCGCGACCTGCCACTTTCCTGGTCGGAGCACTCCGAGGCGAGGAAAGGTTCGTTGCACGAATTCGGCCACAAGCTCTTCGAATAGTTGGCCGGATGACTGCGGTGCAAGTCGCGGCGACTCTTGGCCGTGGCCGATGCTCTCAACAATTCTGGCCGCGATAGCTATGGACGCCCGGTTTCCCCTATCTGCGTTCGTTGGGACACCGTCCACTCCTGTGGAAAGTACTTTCTTGACAAGCGATTGATGAAACCGCACTCTTTCTTCGGAGAGAAGCGACATGGTTAGATTGCCAAGCGAAGTTGTGAACTAGCTGTGAGTGCATAGCTGATTTGCCTGCCCACTGCCTCTGCGACGGGAGGGGGTAGTGCATTTCCGATTTGCCTATATGCCGCCGTCTTGCCCCCTGCAAATTCCCAAGAGTCGGGGAATCCTTGAATCCTTGCTACCATTCTGCAGGTTAGCCTTGGAATTCCGACAAAGTTCGAGGCGGGAGCGGCATCCGCCACTCCACGTCCGTCAACTCCCAATGCTTCCCACGCTCGTCGCGCCCTAGTGGGCCCGAGGTCAGGTCCCCCGTGCTTTTTGCTTCCGCCAACGATTGTCGGGGCGATATCGTCAGCATGAGCAGCCCACGCGGCCGCCTCGGTCCATCCGTTTGACTCCATGAGGTCCGACAGCGCCACCCCGACTGTTGGTGCTTGCTTGCTCCCCGCGGGCCATACGAATCTCTCATGAAAAGGGTTTTTGATCGCGATTACGATGACGCGAGGGCGGAGCTGGGGGACGCCAAAGTCGCAGGCATTGAACAAATGCCAGCTCGTCACGTAGCCCATTCTGCGTAGAGCTCCCGCAATCACCAGCCGGTAGTCCTCAAACACTGCATCAAGCAATCCTCTGACGTTTTCTATCATCACGGCTCTTGGATTCAGCTGTTCAATTATCCGAAAAGCGTCGGGGAAGAGGTTACGCTCATCTGACTCACCAAGTTGCTTTCCAGCCTTACTAAACGGTGGGCAGGGCAGGCCAGCTGCCAAAAGATCGACGCCCCGGTATCTCTGCAGGTCCACGTCTCGGATGTCTCCCTGGATAACATTCCAGTGCGGGCGATTTGCGGAGAGGGTAGTACATGAGTGTCTGTCTATCTCCACGAGGGCTGTGTGTTCAAAACCTGCCCGTTCCAGGCCAAGCGCCTGTCCGCCACCACCCGCACAAAGTTCGACAACTCGCAACATAAGCGTATTAAACCATTAAAGATGGTCTGATTAAAGCCCAATTTCTGACTGTTCAGCCTCGATAGACAGTGATCCCTTCCGGGGCTGAGATGTCCGACTTCATCTCCCCGTCCACCAACTCCCACTTGACCGAGATCTCTCCTTTCGAGTGGGGGATGCTTCCGCTGGCGCGGGTGATCTCGGAGACCATGGGGTCGAAGATGAAGGAGTCAGGGTCGCCGTCTTCGGCGAACCTGATTCCGAGCACGTATCGTGCGGCATAGATCGCGGCTGCGCCGCTCCAACTGTGGCACCGACTCCCAACCTTCGCCTCAACTCGGCAGAAGCACTCGGGCAGGGTGTCGTCGCCGAGGCTCTGGAGGTACCCGTAGTGCGTTTGAATCAGGTGTTCCGCGAGGTCTGGCCGACCCATGTCGGCGACGGTTGGAAGGAGATAGGAGAGGAAATAGAGTTCAAGGTGACCCTCAAACTGGCCCTTCTCAAGGCCGGCCTCTACGTTCTTCATCAATAACGGCTGAAGGTAAGTCAAGATCTGGAGCCGTTCTTCGAGGGAGCCAATGCCGAATGCGAGCGCCCAAACGTTCGCGTGCAATCCTTCAGTTGTCTGGCCGATTCCTGGGAATAGTCGGCCTTCCTCGGCGTCCCAGAGGAGCTTAAGAAGTGCGTCCTTGGTCGCTGATGCATCTTGCTCGAGGCGCTCAACCCATGCTGACTCTCCAAGGATATCGGCGATTTCGGCAGAGGCGGTTGCAGCGCCGACTCGAAGAGCGTTGATCGCGGCGTTCCCCTCTCCTTCGCGCTCCGATCGAAGGACTCCCCAGTCGATAAATGCACGACGATTGACGAGATTCCAGAGTCCCGATTCGTGAGACTCCCACGTTGGACTATCCCAGATCCGCTCAATAGTTCCCCACACTTCGCGCAAGAATTCGACATCGCCAGTGTGAGCCCAGTAATCTCGTGCGGCGAGAATCCAGATAAGCGTGAAGTCCTCATGGGGAACGCGGAGCCATGCTGGAGCGCAGCCTGCAAGCTGGCCGTCGGTCCTTTGTGCGCGAGCAAAATCGAGGAATGTCCTCCGCGCTGTTCGATAGTCCGAAGTGAGCAAGAAAGTGAGGTGGAGGTTGACGAGCGAATCGCCGATGTAACTGCCTCTCTCCCGCCATGGACAGTCGGAATAGGCATCGTCGGTGGATGCAGCCAAGGTGCGTAAAGAGGCACTCCACGCCCAATTTAGAGTTTCGTGATCGCTTTCGAATTGTGGAAGTTCGAGAGCAAAAATCTGTCGACTTCTTACCCAAATGTCGTTTAGCGTGAGCGGTACTGCTTCTCCTGCAGGAGCGCGAAGGGTCACTTGGACAAGCTTGCCACCTCGTGGGTGGAAGAGTTCGACCTGCTGCGAACCGCCCTGGAGGATGAACCTGTCCGCACTGTCGATAAACGGGTTCGATTTATACAGCGCGGCCGCTCCAGCATCGTTCATCCAGTCGTCACAAGCGACGTCGAGGATCGAACCTGCCGGAGCATCGACCTCCAACACGATGTGCCCGAGGAACTCTGCGGGGAAGGTAAAGCACCAGGTCGCGGCTTCCGCGACAAATGTGTTGACTTCATTGAGCAGATCGAACGCCAGCTCTCTTCGGGTTCCTTTCGCTGGCACATCCCACCCCATCATTCGGGCGGGAGTGAGAAGCATCGGATCGCCACTGAGCCTGAGCCAGTCTGTCGGAATAGCATCGGTGTCGAGCGGTAGCACGGATTCTTTCGGCGCGACCGGACCAACTGCGACCTTCATTTCGTCGTTCAAATCACGGGAAGCGTGTAGTGAAACGCCAGTCCCCAACGGAATGCCGAGGCAGTATGCCCAATACTCTGTCAGAACGTCGACCACCCCGGTAAGGAAGTTCCAGCCCGCATTAAGGGCAAGACCCACCGTGCCATGATTCCCAAGCTCGCTAGTGTAGTTCCCCTTGAGCGGCGAGCCGTTCAGCGACAATTGACTCCAGAAGCAACTCCAAACTTGAATCTGCTCAACCTCTGAGTAGATCCATGTGGCAAACGCAATCGAAGGCTTTTTGTGACCTTCGATCGCTTCGGGTCGGTTTGCGGTGGGATCGTGAGCCATGAATCCGACTCTCTGCTCCGTCGAATTGATTGGTCCGGCGAGGGCGATACCCGTTGGCAGGCATCTCGTAAAGGGCAGCGGTGTACCGCTGAACGGCGCAAGTTCTCCCCACGGCGCATCCGTTCCACCGAGTTCACGCAACGTAATTGTTTCGTGCCGGGAGAGCTGCCGGGTATCGCAAATCTCGACTGGACTTTGCGCAAAGCTGAACAGGGGTGCATCGCCTCTCCACGCCGTGGTCGCTTCGCCAACCCAATGCCCTGGAGTGCCGAGATCAATCTCGCCAACCGTTCCTGCCGCAATAAATCCCGGCATCCCATCGGGCATCGACTGAAAAGACGAGGCACCAAAGAAATTGACCTCGACTTGAAGCAAATTGTTGCCTAGCCGGAGGTGTTCATGGAGGTAGATCGAGTCGTATTCGGGGAACTGCGTAACAAATCGACCAGGCCCTGCAGAAACAAACTTTCCATTGATTGTCAGACGGTAGCGGGTGTCCGCGAAGAGGTGCAGGATGGCATCCGCCGGCAGCGCCTGAAGCTGGAACATTCGTCGAAAAATCGCAAGGGCATTGCGCTGAGGTTCCTGATCAATCCAAACAAAGCGAGACAATTCAAACGGATTCATAGTCTTTCAGCGCAAGGTAAAGTATGTCCGATCCGATTAGTAAACGCATTAACTAGACCTGGAACATGCCTTAGCTTATCCGCCAGAATCGTCTATAACAACGAAGGCGCGAGAATCGTTTAATGTCGAAACAATCTCTCATATGTATCGATTCACATACCGGCGGCGAGCCGACAAGGATAGTGACTGAGGCTCTCCCGGACCTAGGGTCTGGATCGGTGAAGGAGCGGCTTGAAGTTCTAAGGCAAGCGCACGATTGGGTGCGAACCGCGACCGTCCTTGAGCCACGAGGATCAGACGTGATGGTCGGTGGAGTCTTGCTGGAACCTAGCGACCCGACCTGTCAGGTTGGTGTGATCTTCTTCAATAACGCAGGCTATCTCGGAATGTGCGGTCACGGCACGATTGGTCTTGTCGAAACACTCACCTACCTCGGCAGGTTCAATTCTGGAACGATAAGAATCGAGACACCGGTTGGAGTGGTCGCCGCGACCAGACTCGCAGATGGTCGAGTGCAAATCCGCAACGTTCCTTCCTACCGATTTGCCCAGGATGTAAGTCTGAACGTGCCTGGATACGGAGAGATCGTGGGGGACGTTGCCTACGGCGGAAACTGGTTTTTCCTCGTTCACTGGGATCAGTTCCCGGTCGAATTCAACAAACTCGAAGAGCTTGCCGATGCGAGCATTGCGATTCGTCGAGCGCTTGAAGCAGAAGGGATCACCGGAGATGCTGGGGCGTTGATCGACCACGTTGAGCTCTTTGGGCCGAGCGAGGTCGCCGATTCGCGAAACTACGTTCTCTGCCCGGGCCTTGCCTACGACAGGTCTCCGTGTGGGACGGGAACGAGCGCCAAGCTGGCGTGCCTGTACGAGAACGGCGACCTTGCTCCTGGAGAGACTTGGCGTCAGGAATCGATTGTTGGCAGCATATTTGAAGGCTCGGTTGAACTGGACGGAGCCGACGTGATTCCGTCCATCATCGGTCGAGCCTTCGTCACTGGCGAGCTCAAGGTCGTCGTAGATGACGAGGACCCCTTCCGCTGGGGAATCGTCCATGAGTGAACGAGTCGTCGTCGTGGGTCGCGGCATCATCGGCCTTTCATGTGCCTATTTTCTAAGTGAGGCCGGCTTCGAAGTCGAAGTCCTCGACCAAGCCTCTGAATCGAAGGAGGGCTGTAGTTTCGGCAACGCCGGCATGATCGTGCCGAGTCACTTCGTGCCGCTTGCTGCTCCCGGAGTGGTTCGGCTAGGGATGCGCATGATGCTCAACCCTCGCAGCCCGTTCTGGATCCGACCTCGCCTCAACGCGAACATGATGAAGTGGATCTACTGGTTCATGCGGTCAGCGAATTCGAAGCACGTGGCCGAGTGTGAATCAACGTTGAGAGACTTTAGCTTGATGAGCCGGACGATCTATCTCGATTGGGCAGACCAGTTTCAAGACGCTTTTCACCTCAAACAAGAAGGGCTGTTCATGCTATGTAAGCAACAAGCGACTCTTGACGAAGAGGCTCATCTTGCCCAGCGCGCGCGCGAAATTGGACTTCACGCAAAAACCTATGATCAAGCGGGTCTTGCGAAAGTAGATCCCGGCATCACGATGGACGTTGCGGGTGGTGTTCATTTTGAAGACGACTGCCACCTTGACCCCAATGCCCTGATGGACCGGCTTCACGCGACACTGGTTGACCGTGGTGTTCGATTTCGTTGGAACACAAAGGTCACGAATGTTCTGGGAGGAGAAAACAAAGTCAAATCCATTCAGACCTCCACCGGCGAGATCACGGCTGACCACTTCGTGCTTGCCGGAGGTGCAGAAACCGGTGAGTTGGCGAAGATGTTTGGCCTCTCGATGCCGCTTGTGGGCGGCAAGGGCTACAGCTTTATGGTCGAGCATCCTCCACAGCAACCTAAAGTTTGCTCGATCCTTACTGAAGCCCGGGTTGCGGTGACACCCAAGGGCCAAGGGATTCGGTTTTCAGGAACGATGGAGATTGGCGCGGACGACGAGACGATCAACCCTCTGAGAGTTCAAGGAATTGTCCAATCGATTCCACAGTTCTTTCCTGCATTCAACGAACAAGATCTGACGGGGATGCCAGTCTGGTCCGGTTTGAGGCCGTGCAGTGCAGACGGAATGCCCTACATCGGACCGCTCAAACATCACGAAAATGTATGGGTTGCAGCGGGGCACGGCATGATGGGCTTGAGTCTCGGACCCGCCACCGGACTGCTGCTCAAGCAGATGATGAGGAAAGACCCAATTTCGTTGAACATTAAACAATTCGATCCTAACAGATTTGATGGACGGTAAGATCAACCCACTATGAGCGTGAACTTTTCGGGCGTTTTTCCCGCTGTAACAACCCCCTTCCAAGCTGACGGAACCGTTGACCATGGTTTCCTAAAGGAGCACGTTCGCTGGATGCTCAATTCAGGCTGTCACGGTATCGTTCCGTGCGGCTCCCTAGGCGAAGGTGCAACGCTTTCGTACGATGAGCGCATTGCCGTGATCAAGTCTTGCGTCGAAGCTTCGAACGGCTTGCCCGTTATGCCTGGCGTTTCATCGCTTTCAACCGAACAGGCAATTCAGTTTGCGCTGGACAGTGAGAGCGTTGGCGCGCAGGGGCTGATGGTACTGCCTCCCTACGCATACAGCACTGATTGGCGCGAGATGAAGTCGCACATGAAGGCAGTCATTGGTGCAACCTCGCTTCCTTGCATTTTGTACAACAATCCAATCGCATATAAGACTGATTTCACGCCGCCGCAGGTCGCCGAACTCGCAAACGAATGCGAGAACTTGCTCGCGGTCAAGGAATCTAGCGCCGAGGTGCGAAGAATTATGGGAATCCGTGAACTTATCGACGGTCGTTTGACACTAATGATGGGTGTGGACGATGCAATCGTGGAAGGGATTCGCGTAGGCGTGACCGGATGGATCGCTGGCCTCGTGAACGCCTTCCCGCTGGAGTCGGTTGCGCTGTGGAAATGGACGATGGAAGGGAAGGCGAAGGAAGCGGACGAGTTGTATAAGTGGTTCCTGCCGCTTCTTCGACTTGATACCGTGGCTAAGTTCGTTCAACTCATTAAACTAACTCAACAGGAAGTTGGCATGGGGTCAGAATCGGTGCGTGCACCGAGGTTGACTTTGGTGGGTGCAGAACGCGAGGAAGCCATCAGCACTATTCGGAGAGCACTGGAAGCTCGTCCTTCGGTATAAGAGATCTAATGGTTTTGGGCCAACCAATTGTCGGGGGAAATGCACACAACGTTACTGGACGGACTTTTCAAGTCTGCGACCGCCGGACAGGTGAGGTTCTGCCCGGTGAGTTTGTAGTTGCCGACACGCAACTCACTGAACATGCGGTTCATGTTGCGGTGCGAGCCTTTCGTAAGCTCCGTTGGTACGATGGCCCAACTCGTGCCAACCTTCTCAGAGCGATCGGTAGGCAACTTGAGGCAATCCGACCCGAGATCGTTGCGCGAGCTGTTGCGGAGTCGGGCCTCCCAGAAGCGCGAGTTCAAGGCGAACTAACTCGAACCATCGGTCAAGCAACAATGTTTGCGAACCTCGTTGAGACGGATGGCTGGAAGGACAGCAGGCATGTCTCGGCCCTCCCAGACCGAACCCCTCCCCGGCCCGACATCCAATTTGAACACCGTCCTCTCGGACCGGTCGTCGTTTTCGGCGCGTCGAACTTCCCGCTCGCTTTTTCTGTCGCCGGTGGGGATACGATTTCGGCACTTGCCGCCGGCTGTCCAGTGATTGCCAAAGCCCATCCTGCCCACCCGGGGACAAGCGAGCTTGCGGGTCGAGCGATCCATGACGCGGTGAAAGAGTGTGGCCTTCCCGAAGGAACCTTCTCGCTCCTCTTTGATGATGGCTACGCGGTCGGAGCCCAACTTGTCCAATCTTCGGGCGTGCGAGCAGTAGGGTTCACCGGCTCGCGAAAGGGAGGAGTCGCTTTGATGAGTCTGATCGCAGAGCGGGAGTATCCCATTCCCTTCTTCGGCGAGATGAGCAGCATCAATCCGAGCATCGTAATGCCGTCGGTGGTTGCGAATCGGGGAACCGCTTTTGCCGAAGCCGTCTATGCGAGTTGCACCCTTGGAGTAGGACAATTCTGCACAAACCCTGGCGTGTTTTTCGTTGTCGGAGACACGACAGAGATCGTCGGCCGGCTGAAAGTACTTATGGAAGGTGGAACTCCTGGCGTGATGCTCACGGAGGGAATTGGGGAAACCTACGTGAAGGGATTTGCCGACCTTGCCTCTGTCAACGGGGTTGAGGCAATCGTGACTCCAACTGTGGCTGGAGCACCTGGGCTGGCCCGAACCAACTGCGTCGTGTTTCGTTCAGAAGCCAATGCTCAAGACGAGATTTTTGGGCCAAGCACGCTCATCGTCGAGTGCCTCGCCCTCAGAGAGGCGCTGGAGTGCCTTCGAACGCTCGATGGCCAGCTGACGGCGAGTGTGCATGGAAACCCTAGCGAAGTGACTCAAGAGATTCGGTTCGCATTAGAAGAAGTGGCGGGCAGAATCATCTTCAACCAGTTCCCAACTGGAGTTGAAGTTTGTGAGGCGATGGTCCACGGAGGCCCCTATCCAGCGACGAGCGACGGCAGGTCAACGAGCGTTGGCACGGCAGCAATCTACCGGTGGGTCCGACCAATCGCTGCGCAGAATTGGCCCGCCTAGGTTTTCGGTAACTTGGGTCGCGGTGGATCGTCTGGTATGTTGCAGGTAGCACCATGCGAGTACGACTGATTTTTGCCCTTCTTTTATCTTTAACAACAGCTTTTGGATTTTCCCAAGTCACTACGGGCGGCGCCAAGAGTGATGAAATCAATCTAAAGCTTCGCCAGATTGACGTGATGATCCAGCTTGTTCCTCTGGCTCTGACCAAAACGCAGCTTGACAAGATTCTCCCTGTGCTAGAAAAGCTCCGTTCCGAAGAGAAGGCGATGCGTGCGAACGAAGACAAGCTGCTCGCAGAAAAGGAAGCCGCGACCACAAAAGTCTGGACCGAAGCGATCGAAAAGGGTGTCTACCCTCCGCGCACTTACCAGCAAGAGATTGCAAAGCTCTCTGGAGCAATTGGAATTCGAAGGAGTGTATTCGCAAATGAGTGCGCCGACAGGATGGTTGAAGTCGTCAAAGCATCGCTCAATGCCGGCCAAATGAAGGCCATGGTGAACTCGCTTGAGCCAAACGCATTGAATCCGCAGAACCCAAAGGCGAAGGATATGACTGAGGAGCAAAGGATTCGGTTCTTTGTCCGAGCGGTCTGGCTCGACCCGTATGCCTACGATGTCCTCGTAAAAATGCGCAAATTCATCAAGGATTGATCTGTGCAATTGCCAGTATTCAGCCAAAGAGACTGATTGGATCGAATCCCGCGTACCGAAGATTAGAAGAGAAAGACTATGACATCATCCACCTTGGTTTTTGCCACTGGACTCGCATCGCTTGCACTCTCCGGACTGCAAGGTAAGCCGGTTTCGGGTGGGGGCGTGACTTACGTTGACGCTAAGACTGGTTATTCGGTCCAAATGATGTCCGGGTTCAAACGCGAAGGCAATCTAGACCCGATGGGAAATGTCCAGTTCAGTGGCCCCGTCGAGAATGGACAAGCGGCGACGATCGCCATGCTGGGCTTCGGCTGCGAAAACGAAACTGCCGAGAGCATTGGCAAGGCCGCGGTCAAGCAGTTGGAAGGAGATGCTGCCTTTAAGGTGGTCAGCTCTGGCCCCATGAAGGTAGCTGGCGTTGCAGGTTTTGTCTGGCAGTATGAGCGCAAGCTTGAGGCGGGTCCGACCGTCATCCAGCGCGGCTTTGTTTCTGTCAAGAAGGGCACCGCAGCGGTCTTCATGCTCGTTGTCGATAGGGCGGCGTACCCGAAGTACGAGAAGGCGTCCACAGATATGATCAACTCCTTCAAGTGGACTAAGTAGGTTTGAGATAAGATGAAACTTGTGAATTCGCATCGTGCGCTCTTATTCGTTGTTGCCGCGGGGATCATGGCGACGGCAACCGCAGATACTTTCACCGACCCCAACAAGGTGTTCAAGCTGGTTGTCCCGAAGGGTTGGAAGCGAGACGATACGACGTTTAGCGAGCCGACTTCGGGAGTCTCGGTTGATGTAAAGTCGATCACCATTCCCGCGAGCAAGCTTGATGAGTGGGCGACCGCCACGCAGAAGCAGCTTGAGACCGAAGGGTTCAAACTGCTCAAGTCCTCCAAGACGACGCTCGGTGGTCAGAAGGCGATTATCATGGTGGGGACCTTGCCAGCAGACGGCAAGAGTGTTCACGTTGAACTCACGCTTTCGATCAAGACTAATCGTGGCGTTGCCCTCACTGTAGCTGGACTCGAATCGACGTTTTCAAAGGACGTCACCCTTGCCCGACAGTGCACCAGCACATTTGCCTGGCTTTAATTTGACTCTGACTTGAATCCTCCGCACATGTGGAGAGATTTCAAGTCAAAATGCAGGCAGGCCCAACGATGGACGCTGCTACTGAGGAACCAACAAAGAAGAAGTCGGGGATACGCTCGCGTGCGGTTCTAACTGGCTTTCTTTTCAGCATCCCGGTCTCGTACGCCTGCACCAATGCTCACCACTCAGCGATTTTTTCGCTGATGGTTGCGCCAATTTCGGCGCTACTGCTGATCATCATCCTCAATATCCCTTTGAGGCTCTGGGTGCCGAAGCAAGCCTTTACTCAGGGCGACCTCATTGTCTGCTTCACCATCCTTTCGATTGTCGGTGCCCTTTCGGGCGAATTTGCGCTGATCACGCACCCGATGACCTACTCCTATCCATTCCACATGCGTCTGGATCCGATGTACAAGGACATCTTGGCCAAACAGATTCCTGATTGGCTGGCTCTGAAAGACATCAACCAGATCAAAGAGATGGAAGGCGGAGGGAAGGGATGGGAATATGTCGTCCAAAACCTGCCGATGTTCCTCCCTCGCTGGATCATGTTTGGCACGTTGATGATCTCCGCGCTTTTTGCGCTTCAGTGCATTAACTCGCTGATGAGAAACGCGTGGTGCGAGAGGGAGCGACTGACCTTCCCGCTCATTCAGCTTCCGGTTGCGATGTCGGAAGGCGGCGGTAGTGGCGGCATGTGGAAGAGCAAGGCAATGTGGGTTGCCTTTATCATCATGTTCGGGATCGACATCCTGAACGGACTGAACTTCCTTTATCCGAACCTCCCGATGATTCCAGTCAAGGACTGGTTCATCATCGACCGTGTGCTCAAGGATCCGCCTTGGAGCAACATTGGCGACTTCCGCATCTCGATTTACCCTTTCATGGCCGCGATCGGGCTCTTCATGCCAAGCGACTTGCTACTGAGCTTCGTTGTGTTCTTCCTGATGCGGAAGGCAACCCACGTCGCGCTCGCTGCAAATGGTATCCCGCAGTCAACCTTCTCTGGCACGGCGATCTCTCCAGGCCCACCCTACTTCGATGAGCAGACTTGGGGCGCGGTGCTTGCGATGTTTGTGGGCACGCTCTACTTCTCTCGTGCCTACCTAAAAGAGGTTTGGATCGACATCCGACAGGGCAGGAAGAGCGAGGACGGCGGCCTCACCCACCGGTGGGCATTCATTGGCCTTATCGGCAGCACTGCGGTCTGCATTGGCTACGGTATGGTTGGCGGACTTCCTCCGCACTACATGCTCGTCTATGTCGCGCTCTTCTTTATCTTCTCAATTGTTCTGACAAGGATACGAGCACAGCTTGGCCCGCCGACCCACGAATTTGCCTTCTTTGGCACGAACTCGATCATGCATCGGTTCTTGGGCACAAACTGGCTCACCGACCAGCAGGCGGCCTGGGTGAGCCAAGTCTTCCTGTTCATGAACCGGATATATCGCAACCACCCGATGCCCTACCAGCTCGAAGCGATGAAGATGGGCCAACTCAACCAGATCAATCAGAAGAAGCTGTTTGGCTTGATCACGGTTGCAATGGTGTTCGGGCTGATGTTTGCCTACTTCTTTCTGCAGGTCAAGGCTGCGAGAACGGGTGAGTTGGGCTGGAACGACGCTTCCGTTTATCTAAACCACATCGTCAACGACAGAAAAGGGCCAGACCTTGTCGGCGTCATGATGACCATCTTTGGCTTTGCGATGGTTCTTGGTCTCGATGCGATTCGGTTCAAGTTCCCTGGCTTTCCACTTCACCCTGCGGGCTACGTGTTGTCGATGAACTACGGGGTCGACTACTACTGGTTCGGCCTGCTGATCGCCCTATTCGTGAAGAACTTTGTGCAACGCTATTACGGACTCAAGGGGTACGACAAGCTACGCAGTGTCGCGCTCGGAATCCTCCTTGGCGAATACGCAGCGGAAACCATCTGGATGGCAATGGCTCTCATTACAAAGCAAAGCACCTATACGATTTCATTTAATGAACGCAACCTAGGTGGACAGTAATCGACCAAGAAGCGCAATTCCCGATTCCGGAGGAGCGTCAACCCGCTGGGTGGTGGTTACTCGGTGCGCTTTTCATCTTGCTGATCGGACTCACGGTGGCCACCACTTTCACACGTGACGACGCCAAGAAGACGAAGGAGAAGGATTACACGTCGGTTGTCCAGTCGCTGAAGATGGCGATGGTCTCCAAGGTGGTGGCAACGACCAAGCCAGAGAACGGGCTAAAAGATTTAATCGGCGAAGTGAAGCCCGCTGCGGGAAAGAGCGTGACTGCCGCGAAAATCTTGCTCGTTCTGGACCAAGAGACGTCCACTACTCTGAGCCCTGAAGCACTGGATCTTCTTCAAGCGGACAAAAAGTCGGAGAATCGGGCATTCGCCAAGATCTATAGCCCGAGATCTACCCCAGAGGAAGTTCGGGCTGCCCTAGATAATTTTCCGACTCCAACATTCGTCGAGCGCGCGGCTCGATATCACGCGAAAGTCAGGATCAATGCGCCAACCCCAGAATCCGAACTCGGTGCCACCGCCGAGGTTGCGAAGCTCGCGGTTGTCGGCCTGGTTTTCGTCGTCATCCTGCTCCTCTGTCCCGCAGCTTGGATCTTCTTTGTGCTCGCCAAGAACACAGGAAGTATCAAACCCAAAGGGGTGCCGATGGGCGAGATCACGATGCTTCAGGCGGATGCCCTTGCGATGAAGGGCGTGCATATCGTTCTCCTTTTCGTGGTCGGGTCTCCGCTTCTCGCGAAGGGGTTTAGCTACATCCTGCCGGACTCAGGCACGCAGGCGCTGGCAACCATGACCGCGTTTGTCGCGATCCTCATGTTGCTCCTCAAGCATCCGGTCTACGGGCTAAACCTGAGCCTTGATCGCATTGGCTACAACAAGCTCAACTTAGGCAAGAATGTACTTTGGGGAATTGGTGCTTTCATTGCTGAGCTTCCGATCGGGTTGCTCATCGCGCTAGGGTCAACACAACTCTTCAAGAGCCTGCTCCCTTCGGCTGAGCACGGTGCGGTGGAAGTCCTTCAGAAGAGCAACTCGCTCGGTCTGATTTTTGCGACGCTTGTCCTCGGCGTGCTGTTCGCGGCATTTTGGGAGGAGATTCTCTTCCGAGGAATTCTCTTTCCAGGGATAAGCAAAGTTCTCGGTGGCCACTGGGTCGGCGCACTTATAAGCAGTTTCATGTTTGCTGCGATCCACCCGCAGGGGATCATCCTCTGGGCACCGCTGGCGTGGATGGCGGGCATCAGTTGCCTCGTCTCCCGATACTCCGGGTCGCTCGTGCCGAGCTTCATCCTCCACATGCTCCACAATCTTACGCTCATGGGCATCACGTTGCTCATGCGGTAGCTTCGTGGACTTTGGACTCAATTCTCAGAGCGTTAATTCGACTTGCGGTCAATTATCGCTTGATTAACGATGGCGGTTAAGACTCCCTTCAGACCTCAACTGGTCGATGGTGATTCTTATGAAACTACGCCAATGGCTCCCTCAATTTTCCGTTCTGACTACCTGCTTTACGCTCATCGCCTGTGGCGGTTCCGGAGTTAAACCTGTAGTCGTTGCCAAGTACACACCAACTGCCCTCGGACAGGTACTAGGCTCAGTCAACAATCGCATCATGGCTTACGGAGGATCTGGCGGCGTGGGTTATGGCTCTGTCGGGGTTCACGGACATGCGGTCCGCTGGACTGGTTCAATGGCTATCGATCTTCACGATGCTGGATACGAAGACACGCAGGCTTCTGGCGCAGATGGAGAGATCACGGTGGGTGCGGGCTATAACAGCAACTCGCCAACAGCGCTGATGTGGACTGGGAATTCAACCACAGCTACCGTTTTGCCTTCTGGCGCCTTCCCAAAGAGCTACGCGGAAGGTGCGTCCGGGACGAGCGTTGTTGGTTACGGCAGTCTAGGCAGCGTCGCTCACGCAATGCTCTGGATGCCCTCAGGAGGCGCGATGGTGATGAACGATCTCCACCCGAGCTCGGGCTTCAACGCGACAATCGCAATGGCGATTGACGGAACAACCTCTGTCGGATTTGGCACAAACGGGTCAACTGACCACGCACTTGTTTGGACCGGGGCTTCAAACACTCCGACAGATATCCATCCAAGTGCGGGCTATCCGAATTCGCAGGCGTCCGCGGTATCTGGCAACTTCATCGTGGGGTTCGGCGACCAAGGTTCAAATCGTCACGCTTTGCTCTGGAGTGGAACGAACAATAACCCAATTGACCTCACCCCGGCGGGGTTTGTCGGGAGTGAGGCGACTTCGGTCAAAGGCAACTTGATTGCGGGCTACGTGAGCTCGGCCACCGAAACGCATGCAGCAGCATGGACAACGTCAGGCGGTGGATTTGTTGACCTGCACAGCAAGCTCGCAGGTTTGAAATACAACGGCGTGTTGATCGACATCCAATACTCGATCGCAAGGGCCGTGAATGCCAGCGGCGATATCGCGGGATTTGTTGTGGACACTTCCGGCAACAGCTACCCGGTCGTCTGGAGTCACTGATCTTGGACTGGCCCCTCCTCACGAGGGGCCAGTTTGCTATTCTCGCAGGTAGAGGATCGAATGCTTCGCACCGAACCCGTGGATGAACCCGATGTCGTCAAAGTCGCCCATGACTTCAAGCTCAATTCCTGTTCCGCGATAGGCGACGTGGAGAATGTTGTCTCGATCGTTTTGCGATCCATCAACCCAACGATAGGCGTAGATCATGTCGTCGCCGAACCATGCGACGCCTGGAGCAGACCGTGACTGCGTCCACTCATCGTAGTATCGCTTGACCATCCAGCCACCGCTGTGAGACTTGTCGCCGATGCTCTGCGCAACATACGCGCACGCCCAGGGGCTCGTCTTGCTGGTCGATCCGATGGCGTAGTAGAGAATTCGCCCTTTCATGCCCGTGCGGCCCTCGGCGTCGTAAAGCAGCACCGGCCTTCCACTACCGCGTGCCCCTCCCTTTTCACCTTCGATCCATTCGCGCTCGCTGTGCGCGACCTTGGGCGTCGTAGTGACCGGTTGAAGTGCCTCGCCACTCGCAGAATATCGGCGGATTTCCCAACGACCCGGTCGGTTTTTGTCTTGGTCTTCGGCAAGGCCGAGGATAAGCTCGTTCTTTGCGGTGTCGACGGTCATGCCGACGGGCGATACTGACTTGACTGTCTCGCCCGCAGAGCTCAGCTTCATCCAAGCGCTAGCCTTTCGATCTTCACTTAGCCAGGCGTACGAAACCTCATGAGATTCTCGCGACCAACCCCATAGCATGACTCGACCCTTATAGACACCAATCGAAGGCACGCGATCTCCAGGGAGAGTTGCGGAACCTACTAGCTTGAAATCATCGAGATTGGTTTTGTACCATCGAACTTCGGCTCCCTTCGCGGAAGGATAAGTAAGCACCCAGTCGCCGCCTGCACTCACGACCGCAGGGTCCCCCGTGCAACCATCGGCCACGAGCTTCACTTCTTTCGACCACTTGTACGGCTCAAGAAGACGTTTGGCGAGGATCCAGCCGGGCTTTTCTGGGCTTGTCGACGGATCGGTTTTTACGTCCGCTTTTACTCCGTGCTGGGCATAGACGACGTAGGCGGACTTGTTGTGAACGACCAGCCACGGGGCGCATTGGGTCTTGCCGACCTCATCGCGTCGGCCTGCCGTCGTCGAGTAGCTGTAGTTCACGTCTGCACGAACATGCTTTTCACCGAAGACACCATTCCAGTTCCAGTCGATCAGCGTCTTGTCGCCTGCGGGCTTGAGGTTGAAGTGGTAGGGCGCACCCGCGAGGAACTTCACCTTTTCGTATGGCAAGGGAATCGTTTCATCTAAGTCGGTCTCGCGGATCGTGAAGTCCTTCAGTCGGCCGTCGCTATAGTGGATCTTCTTGATGTCGCCTTCATAGGTGTAGCTGTAGGCGTAGTTCATCATGCTCGAGTAGGTCGGGCACCAAGCAGCGTTGTAGAAACCTTCGTGGGGCAGGCCAAGCTGGTGCCCAAACTCGTGGATGAAGGTGGCGTAGAGCGCCCATTCGTTCCCTCCACAACCACCGCCATCGCCCATCTGGTCGGCCTGTCCGCCGCCCCAAGGCGTGAGCTGCATCCAGTGCGCCACTCCCCGCCATTTGTTCGGCAGGAACTTGTCTCGAAGCACCCACCAAGACTTCTTTTGGTCTTCCTCGCCAACGGGATCGAGCCAGATCGGGTGGAGTGACCAACCAAGGCTGGTGTAGTAGCCTTGGATGTTCTTCATCTGGCGTTCCACCATCTCTTTGTTCGTGTTCGAGAACCGGCTCACCAGGCAGACTAGATCGAATCTTTTGGGGTCACAGCCTTGAGCCTTCAGGTCAAGACCTCGGAAGCCCTTGACCTCCCAGCCGTCGAGAAGTCCATCGCCATCGGTATCTGGGTTGTAAGGGTCGGTGCCAAGTTGGATCTCTTCAGCATCCGTCAGCCCGTCATGGTCCGAATCGACCTCGCCGTTCGTCACGAATCGGTGTAGGTAAACGTCGTGGCCGGAATGTGGATCGTTCGCGACTTTGAACTCCATCAGGTCGGTATCGCCATCATGGTCCATGTCTGCTGCGCCCCACATCGAGGTCGCGTTTGGAAGGGCACGTACGAACGCAGGTGCCCTCACGTCCGGATAGGCGAGATAGACGTACCCCTCCGCTATAACTGCTGCCGCACCTCGGCCGAGCTGAGAGGATGGAGTGCCGGTCAGCGTGTAGCCGAGTTTGACCTCACCACTTTTGAGTGTGAAGATCCAAGAACCTTTTCCTGGAAAGATCTGCGCCAGCCCCCGAACGCCTTGAGCGATCTTAAGCGGCTTGACCGACTTGTCCTTGATTCCGATCTGAAAGGCTTCCCCCGATCCTTCCTCCCATGCCACGAGCAGGTCACCGCTTGAGGCGAGGTGGGGATTGGTGAGCGTCTTGGGGAGAGTGAGCCAATTCGATTCAGTGGTAAATCGGTTTCCCTTTAACGCACGGGCAACTTTGAGTTCGTTCCCTTTGAAAAGTCCGACCAGATCCTTTCCAGGCTCGCCGTCAATGTCAGCAAGACACGCGTCAGAGAGTCCCTCGCCCCAACGATGAGCGGCTTCCTGCGGCACCAGGCTCTTCCACCCGCTCTGATTCACCCCAACGGTAATCGGGGATTGATCGTGCCGAGAGATATAGATGACATCGCCGAATCCATCTCCGTTGACATCGCCAGCAAGGGCAATCTGGTCAGGGCCGTAATAGAGACTTGCCCATTTGATTCCGGGCACGATGTGTCCAGAAGTCAACGCTAGGCCTACCGCGAATACCAACATGAAAATAGCTTAGACGAGTTTCTGTTCTAAGTTCAATTTGTGCTGATAGATCGGCTAAGATCGGGTCATGATCGCAACAATTGGTGCCCTCGTTATCCTTGGTACAACTCCCGCCTCCATGGCTGCACCGCAGTTCCTTCCCTCGGTTCAGGCGTATAGCTTCAACCGATACACCGCGTTCGTCGCGATCGAAAAAGCAGCTCAGGTTGGCTCAGAATACATTGAGTTCTATCCTGGTCAGAAGCTCTCCGATGATCGTGGCACAGCAAGCGTCGGGCCAGACCTGAACGCAGAAGACACGCAGGCGCTCGTTGCTCAACTTGACAAATTTAAGGTTAAGCCGATTGCCTACGGTGTCACCGGCATTCCAAAGGATGAAGCTGGAGCGCGCAAGCTGTTCAGCTGGGCGAAGAAAATGGGCATCAAGATTCTGAACACTGAGTCGACCGATGCGATGGACACAATCGAGAAGATGGTGAAGGAGTTCGATTTGCGCGTCGGCTTCCACAATCACCCAAAGCAGGCAAACAATCCGAACTACAAGGTTTGGGATCCGGCGTACATCTACTCCATCGTGAAGGACCGCGACGTTCGTATTGGATCTTGCGCAGATACCGGCCACTGGGTTCGCTCAGGCATCAAGCCGGTTGATGCAATTCGCACGCTCAAGGGCCGAATCGTTTCATCCCACCTCAAGGATCTCAACATTTTTGACCGCAACGGTCACGATGTTCCCTATGGCAACGGCGTCTCTGACGTCCGAGGAATCCTTATGGAGTACACGCGAATGGGCTTCAAAGGCAGTGTTTCCGTCGAGTACGAGCACAACTGGGAGCAGTCCGTTCCTGAGATCGCCCAATGCGTTGGGTTCATGCATGGCTTCATCAAGGGACAAAGTTAGCACTGTCCCCCTTCCGATCTTAGCGGCCCTAAGCGTATGATGGTGAGGTTCGGAGAATCTATGCCATCAATTAAAGACTTAACCGGGCACCTCCTCCTCCTTGGAATGGGAGGGGTGCTCGTATTGCTCCCTGAAACGCCCAATGTGAGCGCGATTTCACATTCCGTGTCTGCGCTCGCGTCGATGTCCACCCTCCAAGGGTCGGGCTCGGACCCGATCCTCACGACGGAGATCGTCATTCGAGTTCGACCCGGCAGGCGCATCCAGGACATCGCGTCACGAGCTCAGCTCAAAGTGGTTCGCAAATCACTAATCGAAGGCGCTTGGGTCTGTTCCGCAAACAGCCTGAAGCAAGTTGCCATCTCACTAAAGCTGATGAAGCTCGATTCATCGGTCCTCGAGGCCTTCCAGAACCGAATTCTCCGAAGTAAAGCAACCCGAGCATTCGTTCCCAACGATCCCTTCTTTGCGAATAATAATCCCCTCGGCGGACCAGATGCGGGTTGGCCCGGTCAGTGGTATCTGGTCAACTCAGCAGGGAGAGCCACGGGAGACATCAACGTAAAGCCTCAGTGGGATCTAGACACCACGGGCGCAGGCGTCACGGTCGGAATCGTTGACGATGGAGTTGAATCCAGCCACCCAGACCTTGCTCCGGGATATGTTGCCAGCCTCTCATTGAACGCTGAATCTGGTGCTAGAGGCGGAACTAGCGGAGACCCGATTGGTCCCAAGTCCAACCACGGAACCTTCACAGCGGGAGCTGCAATCGCTCGCGGCGGAAACGGAATCGGCATCACGGGTTCAGCGCCGTTGGCGAGTTGGACTGCGATTCGATTACCGCTCGGCGGAAACACGCTCACGGACGAAATGAGCGTTGCCGTGATTGAGCATGAAAGCCTTACGTCAAACAACATTCAGATCAAGAATCACAGCTATGGAAGTAGCACGCCCTTTGGTGAAAGCGAGAATGAGCGGAATGCAATCGCTCGCTCCTCCGCAAACGGCACGATTCACGTTTTCGCTGCGGGAAATGACCGCGGGAAAGCGAATCAAGATGCGGTCAAAGATCCTTCGACCACTGCACCTGCAGCGATCGTCGTTGCCGCGTTGAATTCCAGCAGCGTATTTGCTTCTTACAGTTCGTTTGGGGCTAACCTCGTCTGCACG
>JBBRHU010000008.1:0-20863 GCA_038222255.1 Fimbriimonadales bacterium
TTGCATATTGAATGACCGTGGATTCCTCGGTGTTGCGGAGCGTTTCGAGAAGTTCGTCCATCTTTGCTTCATCAAGCGGTCCGTAATATTGATCCCCCACTTGCATGCAGGGCGCACGATCACAGGCGTTTAAGCACTCAACTTCTTCCAAGGTGAAAAGGCCGTCGGTCGTGGTTTCGCCGTGGCTTACGCCGAGCTTCCGCTTGAGGTAATCGCGGATGTCCCAAGCTCCCAATAAGTGGCAGGACAAACAGGTGCACAACTCTAGCTTGTGTCGCCCCGGCACGTGTTGGGTGTTGTAGAGCGAATAAAACGTTGCGACACCCTCGACTTCAGCATAACTTCGCTTTAGACGAAAGGCGACTTCCGCGATAGCATCTCCGCTTAGAAAGCCACCGTACTCTCGCTGAGCAATCCAGAGCCCGGGCAAGATGCACGATTTGAGCGTTGGGTAGTGCGTTTTCAGCGCCTCAAGTTCGGCTACCCCTTCCAGTGAAAAGTTGAGCTGGATATCAGCTGCAGTGGGGGGCTTAGGTCGAGCGTTCGGGGCACCGAGTTGAATGAGTTCGCTCATAGGGTCACCATTATTCTACCGACCGAATTAACGATCGATCTCTCCTAGCACGATGTCGATGGATCCAATGATTGCGACGACATCTGCGATCAGTCGACCACAGGCAAGGATCTCTAGCGACTTGAGATTCATCAGGCTAGGTGGTCGCTCGTGCCATCGGTAAGGACGATTTGAACCGTCACTGATGATGTAGAAACCAAGCTCACCCTTCGGGCCTTCGATAGCCGCGTAGGCTTCTCCGACCGGCGGGTGATAGCCCTCGGTGTAGAGCTTAAAGTGGTGGATCAGTGATTCCATCGAGGTGTCGATCTCAGCTCGAGGAGGTGGAGCAATCTTTCGGTCGCTCGTTCGAACCGGACCTTCAGGCAGGCCGTCGATGGCTTGCTGAATGATTTTGATCGACTCTTTCATCTCTGCGATGCGCACTAGAAATCGGTCGTAGACGTCGCCGTGTTGGCCGACAGGGATCTGAAAATCAAATTCTTCGTAGCAGCAATAGGGGTTTGTCTTTCGAAGGTCGAACGCCACACCGCTCGCTCGGGCGATTGGGCCAGAGCATCCGAGCTCTAGGGCCATCTTGCCGGACAGCACGCCGACTCCGAAGGTTCGATTCTTCCAGATCGGATTTTCGACGAGCATGTTTTCGACAATCGTGAGTTCTGGACCAAAGTTGGCCATGAACTCTCGAAGCTTTGGTTCGAAGCCTTCCGGGATGTCACCTCGGAGCCCGCCCGGGACGATCCAGCTTGGCATCATGCGCACTCCGCTGATCATCTCGAACAAATCAAGAATGTATTCGCGCTGTTGCCATACATAGAAGTAAGGCGTCATTGCACCTAGGTCGAGACCGTGGGTTCCGAGCCAAACAAGGTGCGAAGCAACTCGGCTGAGCTCAGCGAGGATCACACGAAGGTATTGGGCGCGACGTGGAATCTCGCACTCCAGCAACTTTTCGACTGCCAACGCGTGGGCGAGGTTGTTGCCATTCGCGTTAAGGTAGTCCATGCGGTCCGTCATGACAACGCACTTGCTGTACTGCTGGTATTCGGCCTCCTTCTCCATTCCAGTGTGGAGATAGCCGATCACGCACTTGCACTGCACGATCGTCTCGCCATCGAGTTCGCAAACAACGCGGAGAACGCCGTGGGTGCTGGGATGCTGAGGCCCCATGTTGACGACCATGGTGTTTTCACCGGTTCGCTCAAACACTGTCTCAGTGGACGGCATGAAAGTCGACTGACTCATTGCTCCCGTTAGGGTACCCGTCGCCGGGTCTAAAACTAGAACGACCACCCCATTTTTGGGGTGGCCGATTCTAGGCTTACCTACTTGCCGCTAGGCATTGGCGGTGGTGGATTCGTGCCTGGGGAGCCGATTGGGCTACCCGCTCCTTTGGCACTATCCACGCCTGCGCCGTCCACTGGCGGAGCGCCAACCGGTGGCTTATTCGGCTTGATCTCCGAACCATCGTCTCCCTTTGGGCCACAGCCGAAGCCAAACGCCGAGATGAGGAGAGTGAGAATGGCAATTCTTGCGAATTTCATTCTCTATTTCACCTGCATGTACGGGCTTGCTGGGTTTCCGTTGTACAAGCGGCTCGTATCTAGGTTCATCTTTCGGCTCGCAAACCACTTCGCAGAAGTGTCCGCCATGCCATAGATTCCACCTTGTCGATAGGTCATGATGGCGTTCATCGAAGCGACATTCGCAGCACTCGTGTTACCTGGATCGAAGTTGGTTCCAAGGGTGCAAGCTGAGCCGAAGAACGTGTTTGACTCAAGCGCCGGCGCGGGTCGTCGGTACGAGATGAAGTAGCCGGGAATGATCACTGCAGTTGCTGAAGGATTCTCCACATTCTGCTGTGCAACGCAAGCACGGTTGGTGTTCGCGGCGAGTGCAACGGGATCGCAAGGCTGCCCAGGAGCGCTCGTGATCGCGTTTGGAGCGATTGGGAATCCAGCAAACATGGTTGCGCCGGTAGCCCAACCGTAGAAGCTCCATCGAACCCACATCGGCATGATGTAGTGCGATACGACCACCGGATTGGCGGTTGTTGCGCAGGGCGAGCCATAGGTTGACTGCTCCTTGCTCCCCGTGGGGTTGATGTAGATCTCCGTATTCTTTGCATACGGGTGGAGCATTTCCATGTATGTGATGAAAACGCCGTCGCCCCGGTTGTACCAAACGTAAGGGACCGTATTATCGTCGCTGTCTCCCATGTAAATCGCATTGGAGGTGCCAAGCTGCTTTACGCTGGAGAGGGACTGGGTTTGCTTCGCAGAAAGTTTGGCTTGTGCGAAGACAGGGAAGAGGATTGCTGCAAGGATCGCTATGATGGCGATGACGACGAGCAGCTCAATGAGAGTAAAGGCTTTTCGAAACATGATTTATCTGCCCTTATAGGGCTGACTGCGACTCATCCACTTAGCAGATGGAAGGCCGTCTAGATGACGAACACGCTAGGCCAAAGATAAACAATGTGGGCGAATACCCAATGAAGACATTACGGGAAGGTTAAGCCTTGCGGTTCCCGGCCATTTGAGAAAGGGACAATACCTGTGGTCAGCTGGAGTTGGGCACCAAAAAAATGGCCCCCACTCAACTACTTGAGTAGGGGCGAACAATCGGTAGCCGAATTGGGCTTTTATCCGGCGGCTGATGCGCCGCTGAGGCTAGTCTTCATCCGAATCGCATCCTCTAGGTAGAGGACTTTAACTTCTGATTTATCCTTATAGAAAACGGCAGTGCACTGAGCGGGCTTATCGCCAAACTCAAGCTTCACTTTTTGGCCCCCAAGCTCACCAGAGAGAGCATCGGAAGAGCGGAGTGCTGTGATTTCCGAGGCTGCATTTGAAGCGACTTTTGTTCCCTTGAGGGCGAGCGGGTCACCTGTCGCATTGACAACGTAGGTCTTCGTTGCCGGATCTTTTCCTTGGGGCACAACACTTTGCACAACCTTAATGGTTGGCTTTGCGAGCGTCCCGAGAATGAGAATTGTATTTCCAGAGCCGGTTAAGACTTCCACCTTGTCTCCCTTCGACTCGCTCGTGAGAGCCAGGGTTACGGTGCCCTTCGGAACCGGTCGAAACGCGGTCGAAGTGAACGGTGCAACCGGACTGCCCATGCTCGCACCGTTGAGAGCAAGCGTGCCTTCCTCGCTCGTCAAATTGATTACGCGAACAAAGGTGGCTTGCTTTGTACCCGCAGCTCCCGGTTTCGCAAGATCAGCTTCACTCGGTTGACACCCTTGAAGTAAAAAGGCGCCCACCAAGAGCGCCGTCGATACGTGGACAGATTTAGCCATTACTGAGTTGACGTTGGAGCAGAGGGAACGGATGCCGCACCTTGACCCTTTTCAGTTGTCCCTGTAGTGGACTTGGTGGAAGGCTTGTTCACCGACGGATCGCTGTCCTCTTTTGAACCGCACCCGATGACGGGAATTACGATCGCAGAAACGACGAGAGCAAAGATGAGTTTCTTCATTTTGAATTCTTTAAGACAAAAGGTCGTCCGAACTCTGGAACAGAATTCGGACGACACAACTTCACGAAAAAGACAACCTAGTTGGGATTATCCGGTCGGAAGAAGCAGGAGTACGAAGCCGTTCCGCCAGCAGCGGTGCATCCCCACATCGAAGCAGGCGTGGTGTCTGCGTTGATGGAAGCGAATGGCTGATCGTAGTAGGCAGTGCTCGTTGCAGGTGCGTTTGGATCGTACAGTCTCTTGAACTTAGCCGACGTGTCGGTAAAGTTGAAGTTCATGCCGCGACCGAACTGGTATGCACTTGCAGGTGCTGGGCCAGCCCAGAACCAAGCGTAGCCACCGGTAGCGCCCGTCATGGGAGGAGCGGTTGGGTTGAATCGGCAAGACCGTGCGTCACCGGCACCGTCGCATCGAAGCGAAGGGTTGGCGAGTGCGCGTCCCTTGAGACCCGACTTTCCAAAACCCGGCCAGAAAAGGGGTACCTTTGATGGCTGGACCATCTCGCTGCTGCTCATAGTGTGCAACAGACCGTTGTAGGTCATGGTGATCGTCTGAGGAAGCTGGTTGTAGTTGGTGAGGTCGGCAGCATCTGCAGCGTTAGTTGCAGTTGGGAAGCCGGTGCCATCGTAGATGCCGTAGTTCTTCGTGTAGATGAAGAGTGCGTTGGCCCAGTAGCCTGCGTTCTCCGCCATCACGTCAGCTCCGGTCCAAGCGTCGCCTGATCCCTTCTTCCAGTTGTACGGGAATGGGTGGATGGTGTTCCATCTTGCAGTGTTATCTGCTCGGATGGTGAATGCGCGGGGCATCAGGTCATCAACGTCCGCCATGTAGGTGGCGCACGCGGTTCCCATCTGCTTCATGTTGCTGAGATTCGAAGTCTTCTTGGCTGCTTCCTTTGCCTGTGCGAACACAGGGAAAAGGATAGCTGCGAGAATCGCGATGATTGCGATTACGACCAGAAGCTCGATAAGGGTAAATGCTTTACGAGTCATATGAACACGCTATAAATAAACGGACATTGGGAGAAGATTCTCCCCCAAGGCTCTTTCTGCCGAGTTGCCTCAGTATAAGATCCTTGTAGATCTTATAAGCGCATTATATGGATAAGGTTGCGTTAAAGGAAGGGGATTGAATGAGTCTTTCAGAAACAGGACCAGTCCCTTTATTAAATTTCGATACACACCCAAAGTTTGAGTCTGGCGTCCATGCTTCTACTGTGCCATCAGACCTACAGAAAAATACTGTTTGCTCGAGGTCCAGAGGGCGAATTGAAAAAGGGTCTGCGGCGTTTCCGTCGCAGACCCTTTCGTTGGAAGCTAGAAAAGCTTACTTGCCGCCAGCTTTACCGCCGACTCGAGCGTCGGCACCGGCCGCACCTGGACCGAGCATCACGGGAGGAGCTTCCTGAGCTCTTCCTTGGCCCTTATTGTCAGCCGCAGCGTTTGCTGCAGGCGCTCCCGCTCCACCAGCGGCCGGAGCAGCAGGTTCTTCAGCCTTATTGCATCCAAGCATAGTAAGCACGATCGCCGAGACCACGATTCCAGAAAGAAGCTTCTTCATCACTCTCTAGTTTACTGCCCACATGTACAAGTTCTTATCAGTGACGATGAGAGTGCTTGCATTGCGAGTTGCTGCCCAGTTGGTTCCAGCGGCCATGTTGCCCGACTGTTGCTTCTTGGCGTGAGTGTCGGTGAAGGAAACGACTGCGTTGTTGGAAGCGCGAATCGAAGTACCACCTGTGAGTGCTCCCGCAACCACATTGTTCTTCAAGATGCCGCCCCAGCTAGAGTTGGCTCCCCAGTTGTCAACACACCAAGAAGGAATCGTATAGCAGTCGGGAACGTCAACTGTCGTGTTCAGGATAGGACCATTATCTTTTCCAACTGCGAAGCTGAAGCCGAGAGCAGTGTTACCGGTCGTACTGTAGCCCCACTCAGTTGTTGAGAACTTAGAAGCGAACATAACCAAGTTGCCTGGGTTGTTCATCGAAGTCGCCGAGATCGGCTTGGATCCGCCGCTATCTGGTCCGAGGTAAGGAGCGAGAGCGTTGTAGTTGTAGCCGTAGGTCGGGTTCATCGAAGCGGTGACAGCTTTTGGCCAACCAGCAATCGTCTGCATTGGAGGACCAAGCGGATCGACGAGCATGTCAACGTTCTTCATGTAGGGCTGGAGAGTCCAAACCCAGGATGAGAAGCAGTTGTTAGCACCGAAACAGAGCGGGTCGCTACCCGTGTTCCACGATGCGGAAAGCGGGAAAACGTCATCTGAGTCGCCTAGGTAAATCGCAGTTGCGGTACCGGTTTGCTTAAGATTGCTGAGTGAAGCGGTTGCCTTCGCAGCCGCCTTAGCTTGGGCGAAAACAGGGAAAAGGATAGCCGCGAGGATTGCGATGATCGCAATAACCACGAGGAGTTCGATAAGAGTAAATGCTTTACGATTCATAGGAGCACGCTAATGAAGACCTCTGACAGCCACGGAGGCCAGCCAATGGTCAAATCCCAAGAATTCCTGCAATAAAGCGAATCCGCGCCAGCACTGCCAACGTAGGGGCCGCAAAACTACATTGAAGTTACTCTACAGCAAATTCCGAAAAAAGTCAAAACTTTGGAAAGATTCCGACATGTCTCAATTGCCCTCCTAGATTCAAAGAGACGGTCAAACGCGAAAAAGGGGAGTTGATTCAAACGAATCAACTCCCCTTTTATTGGGCCTTTTGGCGGTTAGCCTAGTTGCCGGTTTTGCCGCCGACTCGTGAGTCACCGCCGCCTGCACCCGGGCCAAGCATAACAGGTGGGCTCTGAGCCGCAGCACCTTGTCCCTTTCCGGCGGCTGCGTTTGAAGCTGCCGCCGCCTCAGGGGTTCCAGCCGCAGGAGCTACTGGAGTCTCTTCAGCCTTCTTGCAGCCGATGACGACAAGAAGGAGAGCCGAGGCGACGATTGAAAGGGTGATTTTTTTCATGCTTAGTTAGCAGCCCACATGTACAGGCTCTTGTCCGTCACGATCAAGGTGCTAGCATTTCGGGTAGCGGCCCAGTTCGTTCCAGCAGCCATGTTGCCAGGAGCAAGCTTCTTGGCGTGGGTGTCCGTGAATGAAACGATACCCGTGTTAGAAGCTCGAATCGACACGCCGCCCGTGAGTGATCCAGCAGCTACGCTGTTCTTCAAGATGCCGCCCCAGCTGGAGTTTGCGCCCCAGTTGTCAACGCAGTAGGAAGGAATCGTGTAGCAGTCCGGAACGTCAACTGTTGTGTTGAGGATTGGGCCGTTGTCCTTTCCCGTTGCGAAGCTGAATCCGAGAGCCGTGGTTCCGGTCGTGCTGTAGGACCATTCCGTGGTGGAGAACTTGGTGCCGTACATAACCAAGTTGCCTGGGTTGTTCATCGAAGTCGCCGAGATGGGCTTGGATCCACCGCTATCTGGTCCGAGGTAAGGAGCGAGAGCGTTGTAGTTGTAGCCGTAGGTCGGGTTCATCGAAGCGACAACAGCCTTGGACCAACCTGCTACTGTCTGCATCGGAGGGCCGAGCGGATCGACGAGCATGTCGACGTTCTTCATGTAAGGCTGGATGGTCCAGACCCATGAGGAGAAGCAGTTGTTTGCACCAAAGCAGAGCGGGTCGGAACCCGTGTTCCATGATGCTGACGGAGCGAACACGTCATCGGAATCCGAGAGATAGATTGCAGTAGCGGTACCCATCTGCTTGAGGTTGCTCAACGATGCGGTTGCCTTTGCTGCAGCCTTGGCTTGTGCGAAAACGGGGAAGAGGATGGCTGCGAGAATCGCGATGATTGCGATAACCACAAGAAGTTCAATAAGGGTAAATGCTTTACGGGTCATAAGAACACGCTAAAAGTTCAAACGATAAGAGCATCAAAATAGATGATCTTGAGGAGAGGAGTCTCCGATTTCCTAGGCGTGGATCCTAAATAAAATATTCAAATAGGTTCCATTTATAGAGAACTCTATTTTGGCTTTAATGTTCCGTTAAAAGCTCGAAACTGGAGCAGACCAGCGAATATTTTCTAAACGGGCACAACTAGCTTGGAAACAGGTCCACTTTCGAGCACAATCTGTACATTGCACGGCTAGGTTGACGCCAAAGGCCCTAAGTTGGCCTAGCGGCAAGTTGATTTACCGACCGCTGACATCGCTCGATCCAGTGCGTCCTTCGAAACTCTCACCAGCGTGCGGCATCATCAGGTCTTCCACTGCCGGTCCATGATCGCCGCCATCGAATAAGACGTCTTCGCCACCGAGTGGGAAGTCTTTGCGCAGGGGGTAGCCAGACCAGTCGTCTGGGAGTAGGAATCTGGTTCGAGGTTCGTTGCCGTCGAAAACGACACCGAAAAGATCGTTGACCTCGCGTTCGGGATATTCAGCGCCAAGGAAAATCGACTTGAGCGAAGGCACCTTCTCGCCATCATTCACTGAAACTTTTAGGAACAGGCGACTTGAATGCTTCAGCGACATGAGGTTGTAGATGACCTCGAATCGGCCATCAAGGTCTCGTTCGTGCTCCCAAGTGCTGTAGTCCGCACCAACGCACTCGACGAAATAGTCGTAGGCGAGATCTGCGTCGGTCTTCAGTAGGTTCACAACGTCAACCAAGGATGAGGTTTTCAGGCAAATGAAGGTTTCGCCCCGAAACTCCTTGACCTTCACCACACCCGTGGGAAACGCTGTTTCAACTCTGACGACATCGAGCCGCCGTCCCTCGACTGTCGACATTGCCATTACTCGCCACCTCCGATCACGGGAGCAGCCTTCTCGACGATTGGAATTCCTATTTCGACCGGCTTGTTCGTAGCGAGTTTTTCCGGAGCGAGCGACGTTGCGTCATCCCAGTCCATCGCCTTCACACGGATTGCATAGCAATAGCCGAGAATCCAAGTCGCCATATAGGCGAGGAACTCCCAGAAGGCGAAGACCATAAACTCGCGATCGGAGCCTTTGAATACTGTGTAGAAGCTCCAGAGAAAAACAGCTTCGATGTCGAAGAGAATGAAGACGATGGCGACGACATAGAACTTGATCGGGAACCGCTCTCGTGCGTCACCAAAGGGAGCGACGCCGCACTCGTACGGCGCATCCTTGTAGGGAGATCGCTTTTTCGGTCCGAGAACCCAACAGATTGTGATGAGCACGAGGGCGAGAGCCGCCGCAATCAGCACAAGGACCAAGATTCCCATGTACTTCGTCTGCATTCCGCATGAGAGTTTACTCAAGAGATAGACTCGAAAAGATGTTCGAGAGCAACTGGGCGAATTCCCTCCTCACCGACCAGCCACTTTTGGTCGATGAAGCCGAGGCCATGGCGGAGGATGTGCTTTCGGGCAACCTCACTGACGCCCAACTCGGCGCGACTCTATCTCTGCTACGGGGTCCGCAGGTGACTGGGATCGTGCTGGCTGCGTTCGCCAACGGATTGAGATCGAGAGCCATCAAGGTCAGCGTCCCCGCTGGCTCGATTGACACTTGCGGAACGGGCGGGGGAATGCCCTCCTTTAATATAAGCACTGCAGCGGCAATTGTTGGGGCGGCGGCCGGCATCCCCGTTGCAAAGCACGGCAACCGAGCGGTGACGAGCAAGTGTGGCAGTGCTGACGTCCTTGAGGAGCTTGGAATTCACCTTCCAGGTGACGCAGACGGCGCATCACAGATGCTCGCAGAAACGGGGTTCGCCTTCATGTTGGCGCCTACCTTCCATCCCGCGATGAAGCTCGTCGGCCCCGTACGAAAACAGCTTTGGTTCAGAACGATCTTCAACCTCGTCGGCCCGCTCTCCAGCCCGTCAGAAATTCGCCGCCAAGTATTAGGGGTGTACGACTCTTCACTCTTGCGTCAAGTTGCCGAAGCTCTAGCCCGTATCGGCGTTGACAGAGCTCTGGCCGTAAACGGCGATGGGATGGATGAATTCACACCCCTCGGAAAGAATTTCGTCTTCCGAATCGAACCCGACCGCCTGGAGTTCATCGAGTGGATACCTGAAGTCAACGTCGAACTTGAGGATGTGCTCCCCGCAGATTCGATCGCGGCTAATGCAGAGCTGCTCACGATCGCGGTCACCGACGCAGACTCGGGCCGTTCGCGAGCGATCTTGCCATCCGTTGCCGCTGCCCTGTTCGTTGGAGGTGTCGTAGAGAGCCTTGATGAGGGAATTTCGGCTGGAGAAGAGGTTATCCGTTCGGGGAAGGCTGGAGCAAAATTGACTCAGCTTCAACAATGGAGCGCTTCGCTTTGAGCATTCTTAGTGAGATTTTCGACAACAAGCGCCAAGAAGTGCTCGCGTCAAAGGAAGCTCTATCGCTGGCCGATCTTCAGTCGAGGATTGCTGGTCTTCCGCCGACCAAAGGATTTGTGCGAGCGCTCAAAGACTCGGATCACGAAGTTGCGCTTATTGCCGAGGTGAAGAAAGGGTCTCCCTCGCAAGGGACCATTCGTGCAGACTTTTCGCCCGAAGCGGTCGCAGAAGCCTACAGGCGAGCTGGTGCGGACTGTCTGAGCGTGTTGACAGACGCGAAGTACTTCTCGGGCTCGGCGGAGAACTTGATGCGAGTGAGGGCTGCGACGAACCTTCCGCTACTCCGAAAGGACTTCATCGATGACCCTTATCAAGTCTACGAAGCTCGGGCTTGGGGGGCGGACGCGATTCTGCTGATCGTCGCCGCGCTCAGTCGCGCGCAGATTGAGGAGCTGGGAGGCTTAGCCAAGTCGCTCGACTTGGATGTTCTCGTCGAAGTGCACGACGAGGCCGACCTCGATTTTATTGAAGGAATGGACCTCGAGCTCGTCGGCGTTAACAACCGTGACCTGAAGACTCTCAAGACTGATTTGGAGACAACCGCGAGACTAGCTCCTCGAATCCAGGGCTTGATGGTGAGCGAGAGCGCTCTCTCACAAAAGGCCGACGTAGACCGAGTGAGCAAAGTGGGGGCTAGAGCGGTCCTCATTGGGACGGCATTTTGCGCCGCTCCAGATATTGAATCGAAGGTGAGAGAAGTGATGGGATGGTAGTTCGTGTTAAGATTTGCGGGCTCGTTCGCCCAGAAGATGTTGTGTGTGCCGTTGAGGCTGGAGCCGATGCTATCGGCTTTGTCCGAGAACCATCTAGCCCTCGATTTGTTGGAGACGTTCACCAGCTCAAGGAACTCGTGCGGCTTGCGCGACCATTTGCGACGACGGTTTCGGTCTTTGGCATCTTTGATCCAAATCAAGCGGGATCAATTACCGACCTTGACCAGGCGGTTGAGTTTCCAGGCGCGGACCCGCATCTTGATCGGCGGGTCGTGACTTGGCGGATGCCTGCAGGAGTTCATCCCGAGGCTGTGAACCACGTTCCAGGCAATGGCCCGATCCTGCTTGACGCATTCGTTTCTGGGGCGTTCGGAGGTACGGGACACACCGTGGACTGGGACACGGCTGCGCAGGTAGTGAAAGCAACAACCCGAAAAGTGATCCTCGCGGGCGGCCTCACTCCGGACAACGTCGCTCTCGCCGTAGAGAAAGTTCGGCCCTATGCGGTTGATGTGAGTTCCGGCGTGGAGGACACTCCGGGCAAGAAGGACCACGGCAAGATTCGTGAGTTCATCCAAGCTGTGAGATTTCGTTAAGGCGGTGGGAACCTTTCCTCAGAAACTCCTGTTCTAACTCCCGGGCGGGGACAATGATCCGGAGCAGAGAGCTTCGGAGCGGTATACTCGCCACTTAGTTCTTACACAGGGAGGCGCAGCTATTGTCCGCTGCCATCGAAACCAGAAAACTAACCAAAACATATAAGTCACGTCAGCTCGGAAAGATCAACGTTGTAGATAACCTAGATTTGACCGTCGAACGTGGCGAGATCTTCGGCTTTTTGGGGCCGAACGGCGCAGGGAAAACCACCACCATCAAGATGTTGCTTGGCATCATCTATCCGACTTCGGGCGAAGGTTTCGTGCTCGATAAAGAGATTGGTGACATGGATGTCCACCGGATGATCAGCTACTTGCCCGAACGCCCGTATTATTACGAGCACATGACGGGAATGGAGCTCCTGAAGTTCTATGGCTCTCTCTTCGGCATTACCGACCAGAACAAGTTCAAGCAGCTTCTTGAGAAGGTGAATCTTCACCGTGACCTCACGAAGACGATTGCGCAGTACTCGAAGGGAATGCAGCAGCGAATCGGCCTTGCTCAGAGCTTGCTCAACGATCCGAAGCTCCTGTTCTTGGACGAGCCTACCGGCGGCCTCGACCCGATTGCGCACCGCGAAATTCGCGACTTGATCCTTGGCTTCCGCGATGAGGGACGAACCGTCTTCATCTCGAGCCACGAGCTCAGCGAAGTTGAGTTGATCTGCGACCGAGTTGCGATCATCAACAAGGGCGTCATCGAACGGCAAGGAAAGCTCACCGACCTCCTGAGCGGCGGTCGTATTGGGATTACGGTGACCGGCATCAAAGAGCAGTTCTTCAAAGACATGATGATCGGCGATGCGAATGTTCGAAGCACGGGAACCCAGGTTCTGTTGGACGTTCCAGAAGCGAACGACCCGAACGGCATCATTGATGCCGTCCGAACCGCTAAGGGACAGATCGTTAGTGTGCTCCCCAGAAGGAAGCGGCTCGAAGACCTCTTCGTGGAGACCGTGACCAACAAGTCATAAAGCCATGAGACCGATTCTTGCTATCGCACAAACCACGCTCGGAGAGGCTATCCGACGAAAGGTTCTTCTTGTCATTTTGCTCATTGGTGTCCTCCTCATGGTGGTTGCACCGGGCCTCGGTATCTTGTCGGCACGATCTGAGACCACCGTTTTGAAGGGAATGATGCTTGGCATCATTCAGCTCACGAGCGCCGTAATCGCAATCGTTCTTACGGTTTACATGATCCCGAACGAAATTGAGCGACGCACGATCTATACGATCCTGTCGAAGCCAGTTCAACGCTATCAGTTCCTCATCGGAAAGTATCTCGGTGCGGTATCCGCACTGGCGATGATGATGGGGCTCATGTCGGGCATCTTGGTGCTCGTCTTCGCGATCTCGCAGCCCTCGAACCGAGACATCTCGGCCATCGCTGAGTTGATCAAGCCGCCGGTAATGTACTTCGTTCAGATGTGCTTGCTGGCTGCCGTTGGCATCTTTTTCTCGACCTTCGTGGCACCGTTGGTGAACTTCTTCCTTGCAGGTGGTGTGTACTTGCTCGGCTCGCTGTTTAACCCATTCTTCGAGACTTTAAAGTCCAGCACGAATACCCCGCCAATCGCTAAGTTTGCGGCGGCAATGTTGAACTTCTTGCTCCCGAACTTTGCCAACTACAACGTCCAGAACCCAATCATCAACCCAGGTCAGACGATCCGGAACGAGACGATGTACTACGTCGAAATCACTGGCTACGGTGTGCTTTACATCGCCCTGCTGATCATCGGCGGAATCTGGATATTTGATCGACGCGAGGTCTAAGGCATGGAAAAGAAATTCAAGCCAAAGTTTGTCGGAGCCTTCGCAGCATGCTTGTTGTTGCAGGGAATCTTGCAACGCGGCGTCGGCGATCAGCCAACGGGTGCGGACTACGATCAGATTTACGCGAAGAACGGAAAGTCAAGGAAAGTCCTCAAAGAGGGCGCTCCTAAGCCAATGTTCCAGGGCATTGCTAGCAACTGGGCCGTTGACTTTAACCAAGGAAAGCTTGCGACTCAGGGCCTGAGTCCTGACCAACTTCTCTTCGCGCTTGCCGGTTTCCGAGAAATGATCGCGGGCATCCTTTGGGTGCGTGCGGACTCATTCTTCGATACAGGCAACTACGATGCGATTCTTCCGGTGATTCGACTCGTCACGGTGCTCGACCCGAACCAGATTGACGTCTACGCGACAGGAATGTGGCACATCGGTTACAACTTCACCGACGAAGAGCAGCGATCCGACCGACGCTATATTCCATCGGCACTCGCCCTCGGAAAGGAAGGCTCGGCTCGAAACCCGAACACCTACGAGCTCTTCTTTGAGACGGGTTGGCTCTGGTATCACAAGATCGACGACGACTACGATCAAGCCGTCAAGTGGTTCCTTAAAGCGAACGAGCGGGAAGATATTATTCCTGCACGTCGCAACCTTCTCGGCATGGCCTTTCAGCGAGATGGCAAGCCCGATAAGGGACTTGAGAAGTACATCCAGTTCTACAACGAGGCTACTGAACGATTCAAAAACGATTCGAGCTTCTCCACTCGCCAGAACCGCGACGTTATCGAGAACAACATCGATACGACGCTTGTGCGAATGGTGCAGCGTGGTTGGGTAGCCGAACAAGAAAAGCGTCCGCTCGATGCGTACGACATTTTCCCGCCGTTCGATGTAGGATTCAGCGCACAAGCTACCGTTCTTGAGGCAGGAATTATCCGTTTTGAGGGGACTTGGAACGTTCAACCCGTCGGTACTCGCGTTCGCGTGGTGTTGAAGGACTCGAACTATCCGGGTGGAACCCCAGGTGGAATGGATTGGGATGCTTCCGATAACGTCTTCCTTGATCCTCCCAAGGACCGCACCTTCATGCAGGACCAGCTGTTCGTCAAGTACCGCCGGTTTAACCGAAAGGTGGACATGAGCAAGGACCCGACGATGTATCCGTTCCTGTCGGATAAGTACCTCATCGAGTTCTACTACAACCCCAGAAGTGCGCCACCCCACATTCAAGACAAGTTCTCTTGGAGTGGAACGGGTATGACCGACTCGAACTTCTTAAACACGGAAGTTCGTAAGGGCCAACGCGTGGTTTACACCACACTTGAGTTGACTAAAGACCAGATTCTTCGACGTGGCGAATGGGAGCAGAAGACTCCAATCGTACGAACGAAGAACTACGTGCCGCTCGGCGGAAGCGCCGGCAAACCAGACGACGTTGTGATCGACGTTCCTTCGCTTCGCTCTGGTGGCAAGTAAGTCCCGAACTGCCTCGCTCCAAACGAGCGAGGCAACCCCTTAACCTGCTAAACTATTCCTTGCCGGGAACTGCGCGGCGGCAGGTCGGTGAACCCCGCCAGGACTGGAAGGTAGCAACGGTAAGTCGGTTCTCCGTGCGATGCATTCTTCCCGGCACTAAGTCCGTATTCCCTCTCTGGTTCCCACTGTGGCCTACGTTTCCCTGTATCGCAAATATCGAAGCCAGTCGTTCAATGATCTGATTGGACAAGATCACGTGGTGCGAACCCTTCAGAACGCAATCTCTTCTGAGCGCATCGCCCACGCCTACCTCTTTACTGGCCCTCGTGGAACGGGGAAAACCTCAACCGCGCGTCTACTTGCAAAAGCGTTGTGCTGTGAAGACGGGCCGAGTCCGAATCCACCGGAAGACTCAGAGATTTGTCGGTCGATTGCCGACGGAACTTGCATTGACGTCATCGAAATGGACGCTGCGAGCGAATCGAGCGTTGATGACATTCGGGACAAGATCGTCGAGGTCGCTGAATATCAGCCGATGGTGTGTCGGTACAAAGTCTTCATCATCGACGAAGTCCACGACCTTTCGGCAAAGGCATTTGACGCCTTGCTCAAGACAATCGAGGAGCCACCGGCTCACGTCATTTTCATACTAGCGACGACCGAGTTCAACAAAGTGCCGCCAACTGTCCGTTCACGCTGCCAGAAGTTCGAATTCCACCGGGCGTCGATGTCTGACTTGACCGCTCGGCTGAACCACGTTTTAGAAGCGGAAGGCGTTCAAGCTGAACCCGCAGCAATCAGTGCGATCGCTCGCATGGCCGACGGTGGGTACCGCGATGCACTCACCCTCGTCGAACAGGCGATGCTCACCTCCAACGGCATGATCCGACTCGAGCAGGTTTACGACCAGCTTGGACTTGTTTCAGAGGAAGTTGTTGACCAACTGTTCGGCGCGATGAAACGGACCGACATTCCCGAGATCATGCACTTGGTCGACGAAGTTGCTAGGCTTGGCCGAGATCCTCGTGCCTTGCTTGAGAGCATGATGCACAGATTGAGTGACCTTACGCGGGCAGCTTATACAAAAGGCGAGGGCAAAGATTCTGCTGCTCAGGCAACTCTTCACGCCGCCGCCGTCGCTCTCGGGCAAGACTTTATCGTTAACCTTCGTGGTTCTATCGCCGAAGCCCACCGAAGCATCCGCGATATCAGCTTGCCGAGACTCTGGCTAGAGTCAGAACTGATTCGGATCGCTGTGCAGAGGAACGTGCCGAGTGCAGCCCAAGTTGTCCCGAGACCGGCCGTTCAACCGACTCCAGCTCAGCCAATATCAGTTCAGCCGACTCAAGTTCAGCCGACTCCACCAGTTCAAAGGCCGACGGAGCAGCCGACGCCAAACGCCTTCACAGTTCTTCCCACAGACAATACTCCCGAGTCAGTCTGGGCTCGCGCGGTTGCAAGCTTGAGCGAATCAGGAAAGGTGTCTCCGATGGGAATGAAGGTTGAGGGCTCAAAAGTTCTTGGTCTCGCAAACGGCGTTCTTGACATCGCCATCCCGCGACAGATGGACATTGGCTGGTTTAACGAAAAGCCTCCACGAATGGCGCACATCCAAAAGCTCGTCCACACGGCGGGTGGAACTGGCTGGAGCGTGAGGTTCTCGCTAGATGCACAGCAATCTCCCCGCGCTGAGACAGGGGGTGCGGTAGAATTACCGCTTGAAGGGCCAAGGTTGGAGCAACTCGTGCGCGAAGTCTTCGGAGAAAGCGCATCGACTCCAAGCGATCCGGCTCAAGAGTAGCCAATATGAAACTCCCTAAGAATTTTGGTGGTCAGGGCTTCGGCGGCATGATGCAGCAGATGCAGGGTGCAATGGCACGAGCCCAGAACCTTGAATCAGAACTTGCCTCCGAGCGACTGACAATCGACAAAGGCCCCGTAAAGGCAGAGTTCGACGGAACCGGTCAGCTCCTTAAGATTTCGATCGACAAGAGCGTCCTCGACCCAGACGATGTTGAAGCTTTGGAAGACCTGATCGTTGGCTGCGTCCGCGATGGATTTGAAAAGGCGACAGAACTCCGAAATGGCAAGGTCCAAGAGATCATGCCAAACATGCCAAACATTCCTGGCATCACGTCGTAATCGACGCCCGAACTTCACCCTTTACGTTTCGCTCTGCCTAGGCAGGGCGAAACTTGTTTTGCGCCCCACCAAAGATGCTCTACGCGAAGCCCCTAGCCGAACTGATTGCCGAGCTTGAAAAGCTCCCGGGACTTGGCCCCAAATCAGCTCAGCGCCTCGCCTACCATCTGCTTCGCATTCCACACCACGAAGCGGAACGGCTCGCCTCTGCAATTCTGTCGGCAAAGTCCAAACTCCAGTTTTGCGAGGTTTGCCAAAACATCTCCGAATCGAGAAGATGCGAGATTTGTCTTGATGGTCGGCGCGACCGTTCGATGGTTTGCGTCGTCGCGGAGCCGAAAGATATCGTTGCCGTCGAGCGGATTCACGAATACCGGGGCACTTATCACGTCTTGCACGGCCTGCTGAACCCAATGGACGGGGTTGGACCAGAGCAACTTAAGGTCAAAGAGCTCCTCGCAAGGCTCGGGTCGGACGAAATTCAGGAGGTGATCGTCGCGACAAACCCAACGATCGAGGGGGACACCACCGCCCTCTACCTCTCCAAGCTGATCAAGCCGCTCTCCATCAAGGTGACTCGCCTTGCCCATGGAATGCCAGTAGGCGGTGAACTGGACTATGCGGACTCCGCAACGTTGCTCAGCGCCATCGAATATAGGCGCGAGATGTAACACCTGCGCCGTTTCTTCGATCGGCCCTAGCCTGGTAACAGTCTCGGTCTGGGACTCTGTTTAATTTTTTTAGCTGCAGTTTGCGGTTCATGAATGCGGAGAAGCTTGAGTCTTGTGGGTTCTGGGCCCTGGACAACCGACATAACAAAGATAGCAAGCATTGAGTGTCACCTCATTCTGGGCGGAACGTGATAGTGAAGCAGTCTGCCGTCCGCTAGAATAGATCCCTGCATGAAATTCGCACGAATCGAACAACGACTACGCGTGAGCTGCACTTTGGCTCTTGTGGTGGTCGTGCTCGGTGGGTGTGCACCAACTGCGGGACTGAAGCCAGAACCGAAGCCTTCGATTGCAAGCTCTGGCAGGCGACAGAAAAGCTATCTCCACCCCGTCACCTGGCCCTTGACTGAGCCCTTTAAGGTGACGGAAAAAGACTTGCAGCACGGAGAGCTTCAGCTCAATCATTTGCTCAAGGCCCGCCCCAAGATGAGAGGCATTGTTCCTCAAGGAAGCCAGCCATGGCGTTGGTGTGTACGGCGGCTTGCTGGTGCGGGTACCGGACACCGGATCTTCTGGGACACATCACCGACACAAGCCGGATACGCCGCTGAGCATCGTGGAGAGGGATATGGCGAAACTGCCGCGATCTTCATTTCCGAGGAAACCACGGATGCGGTCACGTTTCAGATTCGATCTCAATCAGGTCAAGAGCAATGGGAATCTCTGATCTTTGAACTGAATAACTCGACTCACGACGATGACTTCGAGCGAGTTTGGAATGAAGCGGTCAAAGGGAAGCTGACGAAGGAAGTTTTCCTGCGACAAAACACTGAGCTGGAATTCCTCGCCCTAGCCGAGACGAAGTTGTTTTACGAGCGAATCTGGTTGCCTTGGGCTACCGGAGCCAGCCTGGAAATGGATACGCGAGCGGACTGGGGTGTCGCCTCAAAAGTCGGCTACGTACGCTGGATCGCAGCCTACGACGATCTGAACACCTACCCCTGGGATTCGTGGGGCAAGGATTTTGACGAACGGATTGTGCCCTACCTCCGGAGCATCGGCCGAACGCCTGGGTGATCTTCAGTTACGGTGACTGTGACGAGTGTTGCGTCGCGTCACCACAGTCGGCCCGAGAGTGTTATCATGATCGGCGATGATGGGAAATCCTCTTCTTCCTGGCCCGATGGGGTCCCTTGCTGCGCCGCAAAACGGCCGTAGTATGCGTGCGACTTCGACCTTTCGGGAGGGTCCGGATGGGCTATACGATCCAACCGCGCCCCCGAAGAGTGACCTCGAGGAGAAGAGCAACCGCGACAACTTCCGAATTCAGCCAGGTGCAACTCACGTGCTTATGGATGTTGAGGGTCCGGGAATCATCACCCACATGTGGATCACATTCCTTGGTCCGGAAATCCATCCCTGGGCAAAGACTGGATCCGCGAACCATCAAGAACTCTTACTTCGAATCTACTACGACGGAAATGAGCGGCCCGGAGTCGAAGCACCGCTCGGAGACTTCTTTGCCGGATGCTTTGGCAGACGGAGCCAAGTGATCAGCATTCCTGTTGCGGTCGAAGGAGGAGACAGCTACAACTGTTTCTGGCACATGCCCTTCCACAAATCGGCGCGAGTTGAAATCGTGAATGAAAGTGAAAAGCCGTTGAGCTTGCTTTACTACAACATCGACTGGATCCAGAAAGACTCGCTCCCGGCTGACACTCCCTACTTCTATGCCCAATACAACCAGTCATATCCACTTGAGACCGGCAAGCCATATACGATCCTTGACACGAAAGGGAAGGGACACTATGTAGGCACCGTCTTCTGCGTCCGAACTCGGAGCCCGTACTGGTTCGGCGAAGGCGACGAGATGATCAGCATCGATGGCGACACCATCCCGTCGGTCTGGGGAACGGGCACGGAGGACTACTTCCTGTGCGCTTGGGGGCTAGAGGAGGTGCTCACTCCGTTCTTCGGCGTGCCCTACTTTGACCAGTGGGGAATTGTCGGCGGGCACACAAGCGCTTATCGTTGGCATATCAACGACCCGTTCGTGTTCAACCATTCGTTCAAGTTTGATTTTGAAACCTTCGGTTGGATGTCGCCCGACGAGAACGCAGAGTATCGTGCCCACAGCTGGAATCCCCGCGAGGATGACTTTGCCAGTGTCGCGTTTTGGTACCAGACCGGTACGCCAACGTTCTCAGCTCGAGCACCGCACGCCAAGGATCGTAAGCTTCCGAACATCGAGCGAAAGACGATCTTGGTCTCGCAGCTGGACTTCGGTCAAAAGAACACCCTCGACTCCGAGGAACCGCCACGCTTGGAATATGATGGCCGTGGAGTACGCGTCTCAACCGAGAAGGAAGTTCAGCGCTGGCCCGAACATTTCCAAAACGACGTTCTCTTTGTCCCCGAAAGCCCAGAACCGTTTGAGGTGAAGTTCACGGTGGAAGAGAAAGAGCCGCTAAGGCTCTTGATTAATATGGGTCTTGCGCCAAATCTTGGCATTTACGAAGTGACATTGGACGATGTGAAGATGGGAGATCGAATGGATTTCTACTCCGCAGAGGTCGACCAACGGGAGTTTCACTTCCTCGATTTCTGGCCTGAGCCAGGCACGTACACTCTTCGGCTGACCTGCGTAGGAAAGAATCATCTGTCAAGCGGCTCCGGACTGATGATCGAATCGGTCCGACTTCGAGAGCGACGTCCGCGTGTGAAAGCTCTGGCGCACGACAAGGACAAAAACTGGCGTGAGAACCCGCTGTACTACGCCGGAACGTAGGCTGCGAGGCGGATAGGTATAACGAGGGTGATGGTTGCCGCCCTCGTTCTGCTCATCGGCCCGGTTGTAGCTCAAATCCTACCGCCGAAAGCAGATTTTCGGGCTGATTTTGACGGCTATGGGCTGACCGTTTGTCGGCAGAATGGTCCCCTGTGTTGGGACTACACGCTGGTTGGACTCCTTGAATATGAGGTAGCTCGTCGGGATGGAAAGTCCACGAGGCTGTCACCCGGCTTCCTCGCATGGGCAGCGGAAGCAACGGATGCCGAGGGGAGGGGTGGCTCGAATT
>JBBRHU010000009.1:0-20658 GCA_038222255.1 Fimbriimonadales bacterium
CATGGCGAAATCAGACGCTTTGTACGTCAAGATTCTGCGAGCACCGAGTTTTGGCGCGACGATCGTGTCGCTCGATACGAAGGCAGCCGAGGCGATGAAGGGTGTTCGTGTGGTTCGCGAGGGGGACTTTGTTGCCGTTGCCGCTGAAAAAACTCGCGACGCAACAAAGGCTCTTGCGGCGATCAAAGCTGAGTGGAGGGAAATCTCTCATCCTGCTCAAAAAGATCTCTTTGCAATTCTTCGTGGTACTGCCCCCACCCCATCCGTAGCAATCGGCGAAAAAATGTGCAAGGTGTCTTACCAGTGCGAGTACATCGCGCACGTTCCTCTCGAACCTCGTGCTGCGTTCGCCGAATGGGATGGCAAAAAGCTAACGGTTTACACGGGCACTCAGCGTCCATTCGCCGTCCGAGACGAAGTTTGCGCCGCAACGGGACTGACCGCCAAACAAGTCCGGGTGATCGTTCCCGATACCGGGTCGGGCTACGGTGGAAAGCACTCGGGAGAAGCTGCGGTTGAGGCCGCTCGCGTGGCAAAAGCGCTTGGTAAAGCGGTCAAATTGGTCTGGACGCGTCAAGAAGAATTCACTTGGGCTTACCTACGCCCCGCCGGAGTGGTTGAGATTTCGAGCGGCATGGATGCTCACGGAAAGGTCACCGACTGGACGCAAGACAATTACAACTCAGGCCCATCCGCGGTCGAAACGCCCTACGCTGTTCCTACTAAGCGGTCGCAGTTTCATGCCGCTCCCTCGCCTTTGCGCCAGGGATCTTATCGCTCCCTCGCCGCATGTTTCAACACCTTCGCTCGAGAAACGCACATGGATGAACTGGCGAGCATCGCGGGTCAAGATGCACTTCGCTTTCGGCTTGCGAATCTGACAGACGACCGCATGAAAGCAGTATTGAGGGCGGTCGCAGAAAAGATCGGATGGCCAGGGAAGCCCGCTAAGGGGCACGGATTTGGAATTGCTTGCGGCGAGGAAAAGAGTAGCTACGTCGCCACCGCGGTTGAGATTGAGGTTATCGGAAAGGAAGTCAAGGTTTTACGCGCCATCATCGCCTACGAATGTGGAGCCATCGTGAACCCCGATTTGCTCAATAATCAGGTTGTCGGAGGCATGATTATGGGGCTCGGCGGCGCACTCTTCGAAGCAATCGAGTTTGCCAACGGCCGCATCAGCTCCGATCACCTTTCGTCGTATCGTGTGCCACGTTACCAAGACATCCCTGCGATCGAATGCATCTTGCTAGATCGAAAGGACATCCCCTCGGTCGGCGCCGGCGAAACGCCGATCCTCTCGATTGCCCCTGCGATCGGAAACGCGATCTTCAACGCAACCGGCCAGCGGTTGCGCTCGATGCCGCTGAAGTTGCCTTAACCGGTGTTGAGGCGAATACTTCTTCTATTCGCCTCATATTCTGAGGCGAATACGTGGCATAATCGCCTCAGAGGGTCAGGTATGTACATTCATCATCTCCCGGCGTGGCCGAAATACTCCTACGATGCAGCCGCCCTGCTGTCTGCGCTCGAAGAGACGAACCGACAGCGAGCACGCCAATCTGGAATCCTAGAGGCGATCGGCTTTGATGGAATTCAAGAGCATGACATCGAGGCACTCACCGAAGAACTCGTGAAATCGAGTGCGATTGAAGGGGAACGACTTGACCTTGAAACGGTGAGAATCTCAGTCGCACGTCGACTTGGCGTAGATCGAGGTGGAATTACGGGGACGGACCACTATGTTGATGGGCTCGTTGAGATGGCCGTAGATGCCGCCCAGCGATATGAGCTGCCCCTGACCGAGGAACGGATCTTTAACTGGCATGCAGCTCTCTTCCCGACGGGACGCAACGCTTTTGGGCAACTAAAAGTTGGGAGTTGGCGAGACGATGCCAAAGGGCCAATGGTCGTCGCCTCACAAAAAGGCAGCCGAGAAATCATTCACTTTGAAGCCCCCAAGGCGACGCGGCTGCCGGATGAGATGGCTGCGTTTCTGGCGTGGGTTGAAGAGAAGAATGAAGTGAGCCTTGTTCTGAAGGCCGGGATCGCTCATATCTGGTTTGAAACTCTGCATCCCATGGACGACGGAAATGGCCGAATCGGTCGGAATATCATGGACTTGCTCCTTGCACGAGCTGACCAAAAACCACATCGGCCTTACAGCTTGGCGAGTCGAATTCACTCAGATCGTAATTCCTACTACGACGTGCTTGAGGCCGCTCAAAAGGGAACCCTTGACTACACGGCGTGGCTTTCTTGGTTCCTGAATACTCTAACGCTGGCGATTGAGGATGCAACTCAATCGATCGCCAAGGCCATGGAACGGACCCGTTTCTGGCAGCGCATCAAGGACGTCGAACTCAACGATCGCCAACGCAAGGCCGTATCTCGAATGCTCATGGGGTGGGAAGGCCGATTAACAAACAAGAAATACGCAAAGCTGACAGCTTGCTCTGATGCGACGGCAACTCGGGATCTTGTTGATCTGGTCAACAAATCGATATTGCGCTCCGATGGTGCAGGCGGGCGAAGCGCTGGCTACGAACTCCTCCCAATTGAGTAGTTCTCGTTTCGCAGCCTGAGAGCCATGGTGAGTAGTCTGATGAGAATCGCTACCCCCGCGTGGAAGCTGATGACGATCATCTTAACCCGAACCCCTTCACTCACGATGCTCTCGGTTGCTGCATCGCCGGACCAAGAATTGAGGCCACTGAGAAGAAGCCGCCTTCGAAGAAGGCATCGTTGTGCAAAGGATCAAAATGCAGGATCGGGCCGATCTGTTTCAGGCGGTCGTCTCTCTAGACAATGCAATCAAAGCAAGTTTCAAGGGCTGATTCCGAGGCTACGATGGCGACGGGATGCTCGGGTGACGAGGCATGAACTGCGTAATTGAAAATCGCGTTTCGAATCTGTTGGCGAGGATGCTCGAGTGTCCTTGATTGCAGAGTCAATCCGTCTCGATGACTTCAATATTCTTTGCTGAGTCTGCGAACTACCCTATAATCGACTGAGCCTTTCGCAACCATGAAGCACCTCATAACTATCCTCGCCGCGCTCTTGCCGACGTCGCTGAGCACGTTGCACGCTGCAAGTTTGCCGAAGGCTCCAGAGCGACCGAACATCGTCGTCATCCTTGCCGATGACTTGGGATATGGGGACGTCGGTTGCTACAATTCTCAGTCCAAGGTTCCGACGCCGTATCTCGATCAGTTTGCGCGCGAAGGAATGCGCTTTAGCGATGCACACAGTGCGGCAACGGTTTGTACCCCGTCGCGATATAGCCTGATGACCGGCCAAATGGCGTTTCGAGTGCCAGGTGGTGGGAGGGTTTTCACTGGTGTCGGTGGGCCATCGCTCATCGCCGATAAGCGGCTGACATTACCGGCGATGCTTCGTTCCAAGGGCTATGCCACCGCCGCCACCGGCAAGTGGCACATCGGTCTGACGTTTCGTGATAAGGATGGCAAGGCCATCAACGACGACCGCCTTGAAGCGGTAAAGCGAGTGGATTACTCGCGCCGCGTCGAAGGTGGACCTCTCGACCACGGCTTCGACCAATTCTTTGGCACCGCGTGTTGCCCAACAACGGACTGGCTCTATGCATTCATCGACGGAGACCGCGTCCCGCTACCTCCAGAAAAGCAGATCGACAAGAAGGGACTCCCCAAACATGCCTACTCTGATGATTGCCGAAATGGGTACATCGCACCCAACTTTCCCATGGAAGAGGTTGACGAGGCCTTCCTAAAGAAGAGCCAGAAGTTTCTGGAAGAACATGTCCGCAATTCACCTGGCAAGCCATTCTTCCTCTATCACGCAGCGCAAGCGGTTCATCAGCCGTCCTTCCCAGGTAAGAGATTCAAGGGAAAGACGAAGGCAGGGCCGCACGGGGATTTCATCTTCGAGTTCGACAGCATCGTGGGCGAACTTCTCAAGACCCTTGATCGCCTCAAGCTTTCCTCCAACACTTTGGTCATCATCACGAGCGACAACGGACCAGAGACCACGGCGGTGATCAACACGCGCAAGGACTTCAACCACGATGGTGCGCGTCCGTGGCGAGGAATGAAACGCGACGATTGGGACGGTGGACACCGGGTGCCGTTTCTTGTCCGCTGGCCAGGGCGCGTCAAGCCAGGCACAACTTCAGACCAGCTTCTGAGCCTAACCGATGTGATGTCAACGGTTGCCGCAATCATCGGCTCGGAAATCCCCAATAATGCGGCCGAAGATAGTTTCAATATGCTCCCCGCACTGCTTGGTCGTGTGCAATCTCCGATACGGCCGTATATGTTGGAGCAGGCGTTCGGCGGTGCGCGCTGGTTATCTATTCGACAAGGGTCTTGGAAATACCTCGACCACCAAGGTTCGGGTGGCAACAACTATGGCATCGCCGAGCTGAAACCGTTCGCTCTCAAAGACACCGCGCCTCAGGCGCCAGGACAACTTTACGATCTCAGCGAGGACCCCGGTGAAATGACGAACCTCTACTTTGAGCGTCCAGATATCGTCAAGGAACTCAAAGGCAAATTGGACCAGAGCAAGCAAGCGGGCCGCAGCGCTCCCCTCGCGAACGATGGTCGCGGATCGCAGTAATTTGGAAGGGCAACATCGATGAGTAACCATCATTCAACGGTCGGACGGTGGCTCAAAAATGCAAGAAACAGGGCTTGCCGGAGAGTCCTGTTCTCAGCATTGATGCTCACTTCCGCGTGTTGGGGTTTGGCCGCACCCCCGCAAATCGACAATTTGGTTGTGAGTCAACTTACGAAGGCAGACTTCCCGCTAGTGTCGGGTCGTTCTGTGGCTGATGTTTGGGTTGACCCGTCCGACAGCAAGACCGTCATCCTCGTCGCAGGGCTGTTTGCTGATGACGTTGCGCGGGTAACGGGTCGACGGCCCCGCGTTCGAATGGACTCACCTACGAAAGCCAAGATGTGCGTGATCGCCGGGACAATCGACAACAATCGTGCGATCAGAGACCTGATCAAAAGGAAGAAGATCGATGTCTCTACGGTCGAAAAACAGTGGGAAAGTTGCCTGATCCAGGTTGTCAACCACCCCCTTCCAGGGATCGACAAAGCATTGGTGGTTGTCGGCAGTGACAGACGAGGAACGGCGTATGGGCTTCTCGAAATCTCGAAACAAATGGGAGTCTCTCCCTGGTACTACTTCGCCGACGTTGCCCCCAAGAAGCGAGACAACATCATCATTCGGGCGGGTCGGTTTATTCAGAAGTCGCCGTCTGTGAAGTACCGGGGCATTTTCATTAACGACGAAATGTGGGGGCTGAGACCGTGGGCAATGAAGCCCCTTTCCCCAGAGGAGGGCCACGGCATCGGGCCAAAAACCTACGCAAAGATCTTTGAGCTGATTCTGCGTATTAAAGGCAACTACCTCTGGCCGGCAATGCACGAAGGTTTGGGAGGAACGATTCCTTTCAACTACTACGAATCCAACAAGGTCGTGGCCGACCAGTATGGGATTGTCATGGGATCGTCACACATCGAGCCCATGCTAAGAAACAACATCCGAGGCGCTGAGTGGGACCGCGAATACCCGGGCGAACCGTGGGATTACCTAGCCAACAAGGCGCACATTTACAAATATTGGGAAGATCGCATTCGGTCAAACGGCAAGTACGAAAATGTCTACACGGTCGGCAAGCGAGGCAAGGACGACCAGGCTGGAAGTGAAATTACACCTCCAGTGCTCGAGCAGATCATAGCTGACCAGCGAACGATCTTGCGGAATGGGGTCAACAAAGACTTCACTCAGGTTCCCCAAGTGCTGATCGCGTACACAGAGGTCCTTGCTCTCTACAATAAGGGCTTGTCCTTGCCCGATGACGTCACCATCTGCTGGCCGGATGACAACTACGGGTACATCCGCCAACTTCCGGATGAGCGAGAACAACGACGCTCAGGCGGGTCGGGAATCTACTACCATCTCCAATGGTTAAACGGAGCCTCGAATGCCTACACCTGGCTGAGCACTACCTCATTGGGACTGATCTGGGAGGAGATGAAACGGGCTTATGACTATAACGCTAGGAAGCTCTGGGTTGTGAACGTGGGCGACATCAAGCCAGCAGAAGTCGATATCGAGTATTTCATGGACTTGGCTTGGAACATCACGCCTTCCAGCAAATCAGAAGCCCGACGATTTCTGATGCAATGGGCTTCTCGGGAGTTCGGAGAACGGTATTCGGTCGCAATCGCTGACCTGATGGAAAAGCACTATGAATTGAACTTTGCTCGGCGACCAGAGCATATGGTGATGCAAGCTCCCGGCAGCACAATTAAGTGGGATTGGTTCAGCCTGGTGAACCATAGCGATGAGGCACAACTTCGAGCTGATGCTTTCGAAAAGCTGATCAAACAAGTCGAAGCCTTATACGATTCGCTGCCAGTCGAACGTAAGGATTCCTTCTATCAGACCGTGCTCTATAACGTGAAGTGTGCGGCATTACACAACATGAAGGTGATCTACGCGCAAAAGAGCGCCGTCTATGGTGCAGAGGGAAGGGCGAGTGCGGCCGAGTATGCCCTGAAAGCGCGGAACGCGGCGAGTGAAATTACGAAGGTCATCAACCACTACAACACTGGGCTTGTAACGGTGGGGAGCAAATGGAATTACATGGCGTCACTTCCCGGCCCATGGGGTGGGCAGGGGCGTCAGTGGGACATGCCTCCTCTGAGCGATTTTGATGGCAGAGGTGGAGCTGCGCTAGGCCTCGGCCTTGAGGGCGGCGGCAAAGACTCCGTCGCAGACCTCAGTTCCTACACGCGCGGTAGGCGGTTCATTGACCTCTTCAATACGGGGCAGAGTCCGTTGAGTTGGAAAGCAATTACATCTGAGCCTTGGCTGAAACTTGACCAAACTTCGGGTCGCTTCACCTCCGAACAGCGCCTGTGGATCAGTGTTGATTGGAATCGTGCACCGAAAGGAAAAGGGCTTAACGCCGTCGTCGACTTCGAAACAAACGGAGGGAATCGTAGAATTAGAGTGCCTATCTTTAATCCAGCGCTCCCTGAACGCGACAAGGTGATTGGCTTCGTGGAGAGTCATGGTTACGTCAGCATGGAAGCGGAGCATTACACGCGTAAGCAAGACCGTAAGGGGGCAGCTTGGCAAGAGATCGAAGGAGTTGGCCGCAACGGTACTTGCATGGCGGCGGTTCCGTCAACCGTTCCTAGCCAGACACTGCCTGCTGCGATTCTGGCGAGCAGTCCAATGCTCGAATACGACATCTACCTGTTCAAAGCAGGCGAGTTTGAACTGGACGTTGAGTGCCTACCGACTCATCCAGCCACGCGTGACCGAGGAATACGCCTAGCTGTGAGCATGGACAATAGTCCCCTCGAAATCTTGGCTGGACGAGGGGGAGATGTGATTGCCAATCTCAGGCACGTGCGAACGAAGGTGCGTGTCGCCGAGCCCGGAGCCCACAAACTGAAGATTTGGATGGTCGATCCCGGAGTCGTGATTGGCAAAATTGTTCTATATACTGAGGCGCGTGTGGACTCATACCTTGGCCCACCCGAATCGTTCAGACGAGTCGGAAAACAGCCATCATAACCCTGAATTTTCGGTAACGAGCTCCAGGCGGTGTTTAAAAGGACCCTAAAGACGGTGCCCTTCTGTCAGCCGTAGTTCTGGACGCGTGTCGAGTTTGGTCAGCCCACACAGCAGCGTTTCGATGAAGCAAGCTTCAGCCGAATTCTGAATCAATCGGCACAGAAGCCAAGCTGAATGGAGCTCCTGCATGGCCAAAGTGAACAGCGATTATTGCGCGCGCAAAAGATTAGCAATAAATGCACACGTGTCCCGTCAAGCCGTGTTATACTCCCTGCGGGGCCATCTATTCTAACTGGTCCAAGCTCGACGGGGAGTAACTTTGGTCAGATGGTCGGTTTGAAAGAACAAAAACGGAAGACCACGTGTGGTCTGGCAAAGCGCACAGAACGCGCTTGTTATGACCTCAAAACCCTGTCGCTCTTCGACTGTCCAAATCCAGTTCCGTTGCTACACCGAGAGGCTTTATTGCGGCATCAGCGACAATCCCGCAGGGGCTTCACCGCTCATTTACACACATCACTCATTCGTACTACTCTCGGATTCGAGGGTCAGGACTCTCTGTTCACCTAGCTAGTTAAGAGCAATCCATCATGAACTCAAAGTTGAGCCGCGCGAATAAAAGCGCTTTTACCCTCATTGAACTTCTCGTAGTCATCGCGATCATCGCGATCTTGGCTGCGATCCTCTTCCCAGTCTTCGCCCAGGCGAAGCGAGCCGCAAAGGATACAGCCGCCATGGCCTGCCTTAAGCAGACCGCTACCGCTGGATACCTGTACTCATCTGACAGTGACGACATGGTCATGGTCTGGGAGCAACTCAATAATCCGTGGATCGCATGGCCGATTCTCATCCAGCCATACGAAAAGAACACCGATATGATGTGGGATCCGGGTCGGACGAAGACGGTTACGGTTGGAGCACAGCCCTGGACAGCGTCTCCAAACGTCAACTGGGCTTGGCAAACACACATGACGATTAACCGTTATGGCTATGCCAGCTACTCGAGCGGCCACAGCCAAACTGCGATCACCAATCCTGCCGAGCGAATTGCGTTCACGTGGGGCGAGGTTCAGAACTCCGGAAACACGCTGTCACAGCACTGGTTTGACGCTCAGCGAGCTGCATGCCCTTCAGTCGCGAACACCCCAACCGATCGGCCAACGGACTGGTACAACCAGATCGCTCGCCCTGCCATTCGCTACCACGCAGACGGCGTGATCGCTGCCTATGCAGACGGCCACGCGAAGAAGCCGAATTACAAGTCGATCATGCACAACCAGACAAGCTTTGCGGCTTCGGCTCAGTGCGAGAAGGATTGGTTCTACGGTCCAGATGGCAACTACGGCACCGCAGACGACCCTGATAACGAGATGGTTCGAGCTTGGGGCAAGTGGTGGGATGTGAGCTACTGATGCGGAAGGTTTGCCTGCTGTTCACCTCATTGATTGCCGCATGCCTAATCGGAGGCTGTGGAGACTCTCCCTCGACACAGCTCGCACCCGACAAGCCTTTGCCTGACACCAGCAAGATGTCAGATGCAGAAATTCAAAAGCTCCACGAGCAGGCGAGTGCTGGCGGTTCAGATCGAGCAGGCGGGAACTCTAGCAAGTCGTCCGGACCACCCCCAGGCGTGGTTCCGGGCCAGCCCGGAGCAGGCCGTCCGGGGAACACTCCGGGCGACCGCGGAGGTTAGTCACCTCACCAGCAAGTGGACCGATATTCTTCGGTCCACTCGCTAGAAAACCGCGGACTAGTCGAGGCGAATTTCGCGCTTTTCGGCGCTTGATCGATAGAGCGCACTCAGGATCCGTTGTACTTCGAGGCTCTGCTCGGCAGGAACCGGGCTTGGAGCGCCGTCCACAATCGCCTGGGCAAACGCCATGCACTCGGCGGCATGTGGCTCGCCAAGGTCGAAGCTGGACTGAATCGTCGTCTCCATGTGAAGCTTTCGCTCATTGTTGGCAGAAACGATCTTCTTACTCGGCCAGTGCGTACCTGACTTGGTTCCATACAGCCACATCTGCATGTCCTCACCAGTGGTCGAGTGGTGGAGAAGCCAGCTCACTTCGAGCATCAATGTCGCACCCGTGTCAAATCGGACCATCGCGGCAGCGAATTCTTCGACATCAGCATCGCGCGGGATGTCTCCACCCCAGCTACTGAACGCCCCTGGCATTTTTGCAAGCTTGTCTCCCACAACTCCAACGACCGAGACCGGCTTGGGCAAGCCCATCATCCAGAGGGTCAAGTCGAGAATGTGGACACCGATGTCGATGACAGGGCCGCCACCAGAGTGCTTCTTGTAGCAGAATGTCGCACCCGTGGGATACCAAGATCGTCGCAGCATCCAGCTCCGTGCGTGATACAGTTCGCCGAGGACGCCGGCGTCGATTTCGGACTTCAGCGCACGAGCATCACCGCCAAAGCGGAAGTGCTGAGCGGTCATCAAATACTTCCCACTTGCATCGCGAGCCTCGATCATCTTGAGAATGTCTTCGGGCTCTGGGGCGAGCGGCTTTTCGCAAATCACGTGCTTTCCGGCTTCTAGCGCGGCAATCGCGAGCGGCGCGTGGTACATGCTCGGCGTGCAGATGTCGACGATATGAACGCTCGGGTCAGCAAGCAAATCTGCAAACTGAGGGTAGCGGCGGTTGACATCAAGTCGATCGCCCACTCGGTTCAAAATGGTCTCATTGATGTCGCTGAGGGCGACAATTTCAGTGTGAGGTGACTTCTGCCATCCAGGAAAGTGAGTGTTCGCAATTCCGCCCACCCCAACAACGCCGACGCCTAGTGTGCTCATCGATTTCGGAGGGTACCGCATCTACTGTGGTGGTCAGTCAGTGAATGCCTGCGTTACTTGCGATGTCTAAAATCCCTCTGAAATCCGAGCCTGCTCGCTGAGATTTGTCCAGCACCCAGGATCGTAAATTGCGAGCGCGGAATCTTCCTCCTCCTCAGGATATTTCCAATTCGAGCTCCAAATGTCTTGCAGAAACCCAACTTGATCGCTAGAATAAGAGTAGCTCCCATATAACGCAATATATGAAAGTCACGCTCAAGGATGTCGCTGAGGCTGCGGGTGTCTCACCTATGGCGGTAAGCGTTGTGCTCCACGGCACCGGCGGCAAGAAGGTGACGGTTTCCGAGGAGAAGGCAGAGCACATTCGGCGTGTCGCAGCCCAGCTTCGATACCGCCCCAACACCTTGGCTCGATCTCTCAGGAGCAAGCAGACCGGCGCAATTGCAGTTGTCTTTCAACACTTCGGTCGGCTCAGCCCCGAGCGACCGTATCGAACTCAGATTCTGAACGGAGTGGCAGAAGCGCTTTTCCCCAACGAGTACACCCTTTCGCTCTGCCCGCGAATGATGAGAGACGAGAATGGCGCTTCCATCGGCGACGGACGCTTTGACGGAATTTTGTGGTGCCGGCCCGACTTCACCGAAGGTTCCGTGGATGCGATTCGGGGTGCAAGTGTGCCTATCGTCTTAATGCATGCTCCACCCGGCTCGATTCTTGGTGTGCCTACCTTTTGCGCGGACAATGAGAGCGCGATGCGTCGAGTGATTGCTCACCTTCTTCCACTAGGGCACGAGCGCATCGCGTTTGTGATTGATCCGATTAGCGTATCGAGTGTGGAGGGCCAAGCCCGTGCCTTGGCACTCTCGGCCGCGGCAGATCGAGCCGGACTTCCTGAGCCAGAGGTATTGATCTTGGCCGAAGACCACAGCATTCTTTCTCGCTACTCGAAGAACGACCGGCCCCACTCGGCGCTGATCTGCTTTAGTGATGAGCTCGCCGGAGCTGTCCTAGCTTCTTGCGAGCAACTTGGAGTGAAGGTGCCCGGACACATCTCAGTGATCGGGTTCGACTCGTCTTGGTTTTGCGAGCGAACAAATCCGAGGCTGACATCAGTCAACCAGCCCGTTGAGCGAATGGCATTTGAGGCGGCTAGCCACCTCATTTCTCTCATCCAAAGCCAGAGAGACGGCAATGTGCCGAACACGCCTGTGTCGTCAGTCTATGACTGCGGACTCGATGTGCGCGACTCCACCGGACCTGCCAGCCAGACACAAATCCCGAGGTTTTGATGCCTGAATACAAGCGAATCGTCTCCTTCTCTCTGCTCGCGACGATCCCTCTTGCGAGTCTCGCAACATTAACCATGACTCCCCAGTTTGGTAACCCTGGCCCTCCTCCGCCGTTCGACGATCGGAAGGAAATGTTGAAGCAACTCGGGATCAAAGCGACTCGAAATGGTCCAAATCCGAATGACCAATCGATTTATGACGAGTCGACGGCGAACCGCTACAAAGACTCTATGCCCGATGCTCTCACGTTGAAGAGCGGCAAGAAGGTAACGAAGGCTTCGGAGTGGCCCCAGAGAAGGAAGGAAATCTACGAGGACTTCGAGCGGGAGATTTATGGTCGGGTGCCAAAGAACGTGCCGAAGATCGATTGGGAAGTTACCGGCGTGACCCCTGGGATGAGTGGTGCAATCCCTGTGATTACCAAGACCCTCATCGGCCATGTTGACAACCGTGCCTATCCGAAGTTGAAGGTCGATATTCAGGCCAGCTACACCGTCCCCGCACACATCAAGACTCCGGTGCCGATCATGATCGAGTTTGGATTTGGGGCGATGTTTGGACCGCGAGGAACGATCAGACCTTGGACCGAGCAAGCAATTGAACATGGTTGGGGCTACGGAAACATCAATCCGAATTCGATCCAGCCGGACAATAACCATGTTGAGCAAGGAATTGTTGGGCTCTGTAATCTTGGGCAACCTCGAAAACCTGAAGACTGGGGAGCTCTCCGCGCATGGGCTTGGGGACTGAGTCGGCTCATCGACTACTTCGAGAAGGATAAGCTGTCGATGGTTGATCCTAAGAAGGTCGGAATCGAGGGAGTTAGTCGTTATGGCAAAGCCGCACTCATCGCGGAGGCGATGGACTCACGCGTTGCGGTCGGGTTCATTGCTTCATCGGGCGAAGGTGGTGCAAAGCTACACCGCCATATCTTCGGAGAATCGGTTGAAAGTCTTGCTGGCGGCATGAGCTACTGGATGGCAGGCAACTTCATCAAATACGCTGCGATCGAGCCTCTTAAGACCGCTGCGGATCTTCCTGTGGACTCCCACGAGTTGATTGCCCTGTGCGCGCCGCGCCCCTGTTTCCTCAGCTATGGCCAAGTCGAAAAGGGTGATGCCAAGTGGGTTGATTCTCACGGATCGTTTATGGCGGGCGTCCTTGCTGGACCGGTCTATCGCTTGCTCGGCAAGAAAGACTTGGGGACTCCGGGGGATTACTTGACCGACCCCATGCCCCCGACCAACCAACTCATCGGCGGCGACTTGGCTTGGCGGCAGCACGATGGGGGTCACGAGGCTACGCAGAACTGGCCTACTTTCTTTGAGTGGGTGAGCAAGTACATTTCCGCTCCACCGCTGCCGAAGGACCGAACGCCGGTGGTTCCACGCTCGGATGTTCCCTCATCTCGGAGCGACAATAACTCCCTGATCGCGCACTTCCAACTAGTGCAAAAAGCTGCAAAGGGCGGCATTGACGTTTACTTCGAAGGAGACTCAATCACGCGACGATGGGGGACGAGCGACGAGGCATGGAAGGCAAATTACGAGAACTGGAAAGCAAACTTCTGGGGCTGGAATGCGGCTAACTTTGGATGGGGAGCTGACGCAACCCAGAACATCCTTTGGAGAATCAAGAACGGCGAGCTTGATGGAGTGAATCCCAAGGTGATCGTGCTTCAAGCGGGCACGAACAATGTCGGCGCGCACCAACAGGCCGATGAAGTCGTGAGAGGACTGGAGGCGATTATGGCCGTCTGCAAGCAGAAAGCCCCCGGAGCGACGATCATCCTGACGGGAATCTTCCCGCGAAACGATGACATGGGCTACATCCCAACAATTCAGGCCATCAACCAAAAACTAGCGAAGCTCGCAGACGGTAAGAAAGTGCGATTCCTCGATGTTAGCGACAAGCTCGCGGACTCGACGGGCAAGCTATTCGACGGCATGGCCATCGATAACCTCCACCTTTCTCCGAAGGGATATCAGATCTGGGCGGACGGATTGAATCCGATCCTTTCCCAGCTGCTAGGGCCCCCTGCTTCCACCGACCATTCTCCACCCCCCACGGGTGATCCAAACGCAACTGCGATTCGAAGACCAGGTGGAAAGGCGGGCGGGTAGGTAGGTAGGAGAATGTATCTGATATTTAGGCCGAGTCGTTGCTAGGCCGGATATCAGATACAACGAGTAAAGAAATCAATGAGTCAGAAATTCTTTAACGCCCACCACGCCCCTATTGGGGCTTTCGCTACGTTCACGCTCGGCTACAAAGGTGCAAAAGGGGGGCTCGGACTCGAACTCGCAGGTCCCGCAGATGAAAATGTCTACGTTGGAGTCGAGGACTGCGACGAGCCCGGAAAGTTCAAGGCCATTCCTTTCTTCGAAGGCGGTGAGACCGCAGATCGAGCCGAGGACTTTGACGTTGAGGGCCTCTCGGAGTTTTCGCGGCCACCAGCGATCAGCCGGTTTTCAGATGATGAAATCGAGCGGACGATGGGGGCGGGAATTGACGAGTGGCGTGCGGGAGACTTCTCCTTTCGGCTGATTTCGCCTGTCAGGTCCATCCCCGATCCGTCATCAGAAACCCAGTGTGCGCTGAAAGATGCGCTCGTTCCTGCTATTCACGCCGAGATCACGGTCGACAACCGGCTCGGGTCTCATGCTCGGCGAGCATTCTTCGGCTATAAAGGCTCCGATCGTACGGTGGGAATGCGGCTCATCGACGAAAGTGGGCTGGTTGGGATCGGTCAGCGTTGTACGGCGATCGCGACAAATGATCCTGGTGTCACCGCCGGCCTTGCCTTTCAACCGGAGAAAGTGCTTGATCCTGATTCGAGCGAGAACCTTGCGTTCCTTGTTGGAAACACCGGCCTCCTCGTCGGGACGGTTCCTGCGGGTGAGCTAAGAACATTTAGATTTGCCGTTGGGTTTTTCCTTGAAGGAACGGCGACGAGTGGGATTCGGACTCGTTACCTCTATCGCCGCTGGTTCGACAACATCGAGGAAGTCTTGATTCATGCGCTATCAAAGCACGAAGAATCAACGGTCGTTGCCGCCGAGTTCGACCGACTGCTTCGACAAAAACTGACCCCAGATCGAGCACTGATGGCAGCCCACGCTATCCGATCGTATATGGGCTCCACCCAGCTGCTTGAGCGTGAAGATGGTCGGCCGTTGTGGGTCGTCAACGAGGGTGAATATCGCATGATGAACACCTTCGACCTTACGGTTGATCAGGCGTTCTTGGAACTCGCACTCAACCCGTGGACAGTCCGAAACGTCCTTGATCTGTATGTCGAACGATACGCTTACGATGATGGAGTCCGGCGAGTAGGCAAGGACGAGGTGCTACCTGCGGGCCTCGCGTTTACGCACGACATGGGAGTCGGGAATGCATTTTCGCGCCCTGGCTATTCTGGATATGAACAGACGCACCTCAAGGGCTGCTTCTCTTATATGAGCGTCGAAGAATTAATGAACTGGGTGCTCTGCGCCGGGCTCTATTTTTCGCACGCTAACGACATGGCGTGGACGCTCTCCCACCGCGAGACCTTCCTTTCGGCGTTGACGAGCCTGATGAATCGAGACGATCCAGACCCTATCCTACGGAATGGTGTCACCGGTCTAGATGCCGCAAGGTGCGCAGGAGGAGCTGAAATCACGACGTACGACAGCCTCGATGCGTCCCTCGGGCAAGCTCGCAACAACCTGTATCTTGCGGTGAAAGGCTGGACTTGCTACGTCCTGGTTGAGCCTATTTTGAGGCAGCTAGGCGAGATAGAAGCTGCGAATCAAGCCCGCATCCAGGCCGCGCTCGCGATCAAAACGATCCTGGCCGCTGCCGACGACAATGGGTTGATGCCTGCAGTGATCGGCGAGGGGGTTGAGGCGCGGATCATTCCTGCGATTGAAGCGCTCGTCTATCCGTATGTCGCAGGCTGCCCGATCGATTCCGAACTGAAAGCCTCTCTCGCCCGCCACTTCGAATCTGTGCTCAAGCCGGGAATCTGTTTGTTTGACGACGGTGGCTGGAAGCTCTCGTCGACGAGCAAGAACTCTTGGCTGAGCAAGATCTATCTGTGTCAGTTTGTGGCAGAACAAATTCTGGGTTTCACCCCAGATCCTACTGCTGACCGAGCGCACCTCGCCTGGCTCATGGACGAGGACAACGCTTACTATGCTTGGAGTGACCAGATTCTGGCTGGCAAGGCGGTCGGCTCCCGCTACTATCCGCGCGGCGTTACGAGTGTGCTTTGGCTCTCAATTGGAGGAAGCCCGCTTAGGGAACTTGCAGATTTGTTCGCTGGCAAGACGGTAGGTATCAGTTGAACCTGAAAGATCCAAATCTCTTTCTTCTTGAGGAGTCCTTTCGGTGGTTCGGTCCAGCTGATCCCGTTCCCTTGCACTTTATCCGGCAGGCAGGAGCCACGGCGATTTTCACCGCGTTGCACGATATCCCGTACGGCGATGTCTGGACAAGGGAAGCCATTCGCGAGCGCAAGGAGATCATTGAAAACGCGGGATTGCGGTGGACAGCCGTCGAATCCTTGCCAGTTCACGAAGGGATCAAGACCGGGAAAGGCGAACTCTCTACGCTCTTAGACAATTACAAATTGAGCCTCCGAAACCTTGCGGCTGAGGGGATCACGACGGTGATCTACAACTTTATGCCTGTCTTAGACTGGGTGCGAACCGACGTCAAGTCCGCGTTGCCCGATGGCTCCGAATGTCTCAAATACGACCCCGTTCGGTTTGCCGCCTTTGAAATTCACGCCCTACGAAGACCGGGTGCGGAGTTGGAATACAGCCTCCAAACCCGGGAACTTGCTGCTGTCTGGTGGGAATGCCTGGGGAGCCAGGGCCAGGAAACGTTTGTGCAGTCCATCATTGACGTCTTTCCTGGAGTCAAGATGAACTTTACGTTGGATCACATAAGGGCGATGTTGGCTCGCTACGCTGATATCGATGCCGAAAAACTCCGGGGCAACTTTGCGAGATTTCTCCAAGCCGTGGCCCCCGTAGCCGAAGAGGCTGGAGTTCGGCTTGCGGTTCACCCGGATGACCCTCCATTTCCGCTATTGGGGCTACCTCGTATCGTCTCGACCGCAGCTGATTACGAGGCGATAGTCAGGATGGCAGACTCGCCAGCAAATGGCTTTTGCTTTTGCACAGGTTCATTGGGCGCAAGGCCCGACAATGATCTGCCCGCAATCGCGCGCCGCTTTGGATCTCGCATCCATGCCGTCCATCTTCGTAGCACTCAACTTGAGCCAGACGGCTCGTTTTACGAGGCGAATCATCTTGAGGGATCGGTGGATATGCCTGCAGTGGTACGAGCGCTGCTGGACGAACAAGATCGCCGCCGTGCCGAAGGTCGCCAAGACTGGAAGCTCGCCTTCCGACCAGACCACGGGCATACGATGCTTGATGACCTGGCTAAGCCACCGCTTCCAAATCCCGGCTATTCGGCGATCGGTCGACTACGAGGGCTTGCAGAGCTTCGCGGATTGATGCTTGGTCTGCGATACGCTGAAAGCCGAGGGGTGCAAGCTTGACCCTCGCGGAACGGGTTCTAAACTTCATTGACGAAGCGCCCGTCGTCGACCTGCACACTCATCTGTTCGCTCCTCAATTCGGTTCACTCAACCTTTGGGGGATCGACGAGCTACTCACTTACCACTATCTAGTGGCAGAAACCTTACGCGCGAGGCCCTCTCTCACTCCCGAAGGATTTTATGCTCGCGAGAAGAGTGCACAGGCTGATCTGGTCTGGCAAGAACTGTTCGTGAAGAACTCGCCTCTGAGCGAAGCTACTGCAGGAGTGCTTACGGTGCTAAGGGCATTTGGCGTTGATCCTGAAGCCAAGACTTTGGCAGAAGCGCGGGCGTTCTACGCAAAAAGAGATATCAATCAGCACCTTGAGGAGGTCCTTGATATCGCAAAGGTTTCTGCGCTCACGATGACCAACGATCCTCGCGATCCGCTTGAGCGCAAGTATTGGGATGATGCCGTCAAGCCCGACCCCCGATTCTACGCCGCCCTCCGAATCGACCGTCTAGTCGGAACGACCGATCGTGCCGACCTCAACCGATGGATCGAACGCATGAATCCACGATATCTCGCGATCTCAGTGGGCGAGGTTACTGCACCTCCACAGATCGTCCTTGATACATGCCGGGACCACAACCTGCCGTTTGCAATGATGATTGGAGTCAAGCGATCGGTTAACCCTCGATTGCTAGGCGCTGGGGATGGCGTCATCACGGTTGACCTTGACCCTCTTGTCCAACTTGCAAACGAGAATCCCGACATCCGCTTTCTCGTCACGACGCTGTCGCGAGAGAACACGCACGGACTTTGCGTTGCGGCTCGAAAATGCGCGAATATCTTGCCCTTTGGGTGTTGGTGGTTTGTCAACCAGCCGTCGCTTGTCGAGGAAACCACGTTGATGAGGCTCGAAATGCTCGGACCAACGTTTGTCCCGCAACACTCAGATGCTCGAATTCTTGACCAGTTGATCTACAAGTGGAAGCACTCGCGCAGATCCATCGCGAATGCTTTGACCCGACGATATGAGGACATGATGATGAATCCAACCGATGCACAAATCAAGCGTGATGCGAAAAGTCTGATGGGAGGGATCGCAAATTCATGGCTCGCATAAGCCCTTTTGACATCTCGAAGAGAACGAGCGTTGTCATCGGCGGCACCTCAGGACTTGGTCGAGCGATCGCACTTGGACTTGCCGATGCAGGTGCGAATGTGGTTGCCTGTGGTCGTCGCTCTGGGGAAACGGTCACAGAGGAGATTCGATCAAAGGGTGTCCGCACTCTGGAGATCACCTGCGATGTTTCCGATCGAGCCTCGATTGACGCAATGCGCGATGCCGTTCTCGCCGAGTTCGGAGGGGTGGACATCTTGGTTAACTGTGCAGGCAGAACGTTCCGTAAGCCGACCGCCGACGTCACTGAACACGACTGGAGTAGCCTGCTTGATACGAACGTGACGGGCATCCTTCGCGCGTGCCAAGCATTCTACGAACCGCTAAAAGCGAGTGGGCGAGGCCGAATTGTGAACATCGCGTCCCTCACTTCGTTCGTCGCATTCCACGAAGTCGCGACGTATGGACCGTCAAAGGCGGCAGTGTTAGCCCTGACTCAATCGCTTGGATGTGAATGGGCTAAGGATGGTATTCGCACAAACGCCATTGTCCCAGGTGTATTCGTGACCGACATCAACCGGGCCTTGTTGGACGGAACTGGACGGGGTCAAGAGTTGCGCTTGAGAACCCCACTAGGCAGGTTTGGAGAGGCGAGTGAGCTCGTTCCGGCGGCCCTCTTCCTTTGTTCCGACGCGGTGAGCTTCATTACCGGCACGAGCATCACAGTTGATGGCGGATTTCTCGCCTCGGGTGTGAACCAGTGAGTCGTTTGATCGCAATGGCAGTCGTCGCTACTAGTGCAGTCGTTGCTCACGGCCTTGGCGGCAATCCGAACGTTCGATTTAGCCAAGCTAAAGGAGCATTCCCTCTGGTCTCAAACGGCATGCCCGCGCAGATCGTTGTTGACCAGAACGATTGGCCCGGCGTTGCAAGGGCTGCGCGCGACCTGAACGTTGACTTGAGCCGTGTGGCCGGCATCAAGAATCGCAGCAGCAACAATTTTGCCAAGGTGATCGTCGGCACGCTCGGCAAGAGCAGTCAAATCGATGCGCTTGTGAAAGCGGGCAAGCTCGATGTAAGCAGCATTCGCGGTAAGTGGGAATCGAGTCTCACTCACGTCGTCGGCAATACCCTGGTCGTGGCTGGGTCCGACAAACGAGGCACCATTTATGCACTGTACGATCTCGCAGAGTCGGCCGGAGTCTCGCCGTGGAACTGGTGGGCGGATGTGCCGGTTAAGCAGCACAAGAACGTCTTCGTCACTGGACGATACGTCGCGAAGTCGCCAGCGGTGAAGTATCGAGGCATCTTTATCAACGACGAGGCTCCTGCGCTCTCGGGCTGGGTTCACGCGAACTTTGGTGGGTTCAAGCACCAGTTTTACGAGAAGGTATTTGAACTTCTCCTCAGACTTAAAGCGAACTATCTCTGGCCCGCAATGTGGGGCAATGCGTTTGCGGTAGACGATCCGATCAGCCCGAAGGTCGCCGATGAATATGGGATCGTGATGGGAACAAGCCACGTCGAACCCATGATGCGCGCGGACAGCGAGTGGGGGCGACTTGGGTTTGCGGAGCGTCAGTGGAACTATCTGACGAATGCCGCGGAACTAGAGAAGTTCTGGACCGAAGGTGTCGTCCGGAACAGGGACTACGAGAAAATCGTGACGATTGCGATGCGCGGCAAGGTCGATACGCCGATGACGGAAACCGCGAACATTGGACTGCTCGAAGAGATCGTTGCCGCTCAGCGCCGAATCCTCGCCGAAACACTGCAGACCGACATCACAAAAATCCCCCAGCTCTGGTGCCTCTACAAGGAAGTGCAAGAGTATTACGAAAAAGGGATGCGCGTTCCAGACGATGTCACTCTGCTCTGGGCAGATGACAATTGGGGAAACATTCGTAGGCTTCCGACTCAAGCCGAGCGTAATCGGTCTGGCGGCGCGGGCGTTTACTATCACTTTGACTACGTCGGTGGACCACGCAACTACAAATGGCTGGACACAAACCCGATTCCCAAGATTTGGGAGCAGATGAACCTTGCCCATGCCTACGGCGCAAACCAGATTTGGATCGTGAATGTTGGGGACATCAAGCCCATGGAGTTCCCGCTCGATTTCTTCCTGACCATGGCACGTGATCCGGCCGCAATGACAAAGGAGGCGATGGCGAACTTCGCAACTCAATGGGCAACTCGAGAGTTCGGCGCGAAACACGGGGCTGAGATTGCAATGATAGTTTCGGAGACTCATCGACTTGCCGGGCTCCGAAAACCCGAGCTCCTTGAGCCAGGAACATTCAGCTTGACCAACTACAG